>JBEDND010000027.1:0-13801 GCA_041170785.1 Bacteroidota bacterium
TCACAATAATCAAATCTTATCTTATGGATGTAATAAACTGAGGAACGGATGCTGTCAGCCAACCAACGGGCCAAGTCACCAATTTAAGTTACAGGATGTGTTTTTCGGCGTGATAGGAAGAGCGCACCATGGGTCCACTTTCCACATGCCGGAAACCAAGAGCCAAACCCTCTTCCTTCCATTTGGCAAATTGGTCAGGATGCACAAAAGATTTCACTTCCAAATGCATTTTGGTAGGCTGCAGGTACTGGCCAAGGGTAAGCACATCACAACCATGGGCTCTAAGGTCGTGCATGATGCGACGAATTTCGTCGTCCGTTTCACCTAAGCCCAGCATCACACCCGATTTGGTACGCACACCCATTTCCTTGGTTCTTTGTATCTGTTCCAGGCTGCGGGCATATTTGGCCTGTGGGCGCACGATTCTATACAGTCGCTCCACCGTTTCCATGTTGTGGCTTACCACTTCCGGTTGTTCGCGAACCACCATCTCCAGTAAATCCCAATGGGCTTTGAAGTCGGGAATCAGCGTTTCCATGGTTGTTCCCGGATTTAATTCTTTTACCGCCCTGATGGTTGCCGCCCATACTCCGGCACCTTTGTCTTTCAGTTCATCGCGATTCACGGAAGTGATCACTGCGTGTTTCACCCCCATCAGCTGAATGGCTTCTGCTACGCGTTGTGGTTCATCGAGGTCGTATTCGTTTGGTCTTCCGGTGGCAACGGCACAAAATGAACAGCTGCGGGTACAAATATTCCCAAGGATCATAAATGTGGCGGTTCCGGCACCCCAGCATTCACCCATATTCGGACAGCGTCCGTCTTCACAGATGGTGTGCAGCTTGTGCTCTTTGACTATTTTTTTTACACGCGTGTATTCAGCACCGGTAGGTAATTCAATTTTCAGCCAGGAAGGCTTCACAATGCCTCTTTGCTTCTGGTCGGGTTGAAGTGGTAATTCTATCACGGTTTACTGGGCGTACCCAAGCGCAAAACTAAGGTAAAAGGAAGAATAAACACTTTTAGGAGCTTGTCTGTACATGATGGGTAAACTCTTACTGAATGCGTCTACCATGATCCCGCAACCCAGTTGTTTGTAGTCGTTTCTGAAATTGCCCCAACGAGCTTCCAGCCCCATGCGCAGGTGGATTCCTGGAATTACTTTGCCTTCACCCAGCCCATAATTGAAGGCCGAACGTCCGCCTATCAGGAATTGTGGATTGAGCTCCGGATTATACCGGGTGGGACGGTAATAAGCTGAATTGTTGTCGATATACAATAAATCCACATAAACCGGCGCCATGTATGCCATGTTCAAACCGCCTGAAAAATGCCCGTGCAAGCCAATGGACTTTCGGTCACTGCGCGCGGCAATCTGTGTCCTCCAACCGGCCAGACCACGAAGAATATATGCCCGATTTATCTTCCCATAAACGTACGGAGCGCTGTTTGGAATGGAAGTGTTGACCACATCAATTTCTCTGGGATGACGCAGGTTGCCCAACTCCAGGCTTCGGATCAGCGACCGGCCTTCCCGAAGCTGTCGTGCGCTTCCAAAGAAAAATCCAACGCCTTTGCCGCTCGCAGCAATTCCTAAGCTGATGTCTTTCGCTGATTGGCTCCATGCCGGAACCACAGTACAGATTCCTATGATAATTGCCAGAATTCGTGTCAAGGTGAACAAATTTACAGAAATTTGCCTTCATGAAAACGGCTAAAGTGGTGTACAAGGGTGAGCTTCAGGCGCTAAGTACGCATCTGGCTTCAGGTCAAGAGCTGATTACCGACGCGCCGATAGACAACAAAGGCAAGGGAGCAGCTTTCTCGCCTACAGATTTATGTGCAACCAGTCTGGCTTCTTGCATGATCACAACTGTAGGCATTTATGCAGAAAATCATGGGTTTACCCTCGGACAAATGGAGGCTAGCGTGCAAAAAATCATGGCCTCGGATCCGAGGCGCATCGCAGGTATCGACGTTGTTCTTGACATCGGATTAAGCCAGGAACAATGGAATGACGAGAACCTGAAATCAATAATCATCAGGGTGGCGCATACCTGCCCAGTGGCACGTTCACTCCATCCCGACCTGATTCAAAATATCAGTGTAAATTTTCAGAAGCAAAGTGATTGATGGCGGGACATAGCTGTGAAAGCCATGAATTCATTCCCGGCATCTGTCAGATTAATGAAGCGAAAATATGGTGCAGCAAGCCTTCGAATTTTTAAATTCCAAAGGATCAACTACACCTGTTCAGCGACCCTGTGGTGCGCTTGAAACGTATTTAGATCCGCTTACGCTTGGACAGCCACGGCCTTTTTTACGCATGGTGCAGGAAGTAGCAACCAGAACCACTAGGGTTGTTGCAATCAGAAGCAGCGATTTGTTTTTCATGTGGATGTATTTGATTTATGGGCAAAATTAGGGATATACTCGCCTCGGAAGAAGCGTTTCAAAAATTATACCAACACTTAGTTTCCGGTGCGCGATTATCCCACATGCATCAGGATGCCAGAGCATTTGTCCAACTTCAGGCTGAATTACGGGCGAAAGCTGCGCACAAATTGCCTTCATGGGAAACATTGTCCTGCCTGTTTACCCGCCAATCTCTCGAACAGTGCAGTTCAGAACTACTGGCTAACTATAAATCAACCCTGGTTCGGGGGAAGCGTTGTTTGGATTTAAGCGGCGGACTTGGGGTAGATGCGGTGGCATTTTCCCGTGTTTTTGACGAGGTTATTTCTGTTGATCCTGATGCAGATCTTCACGAGTTATTCCTTTGGAATGCCGCCCGTTTGGGCGTGAAAAATGTTCACCGGTTATGTGCTGATGCGGTTGAGGTCTTGGAACAAACGGATGTTCCTGCCGACTTAATCTACCTGGATCCCGACCGCAGAAGTGCACAAGGCCGCCGTTTGGTTGGATTCAAACACTACAGCCCGGAACCTTTGGCCTTGTATAAAAAATATGCGAACCTTGGTCGTTTGTGGTTGATCAAGCTTTCTCCTTTGGATGATTTGCATGCCATCATGAATGCTTGTCCGGAGGTGAAATCCATACGCGTAATCAGTAAAGATGCTGAGGTTAAAGAGCTGCTCCTGGAATTAATACCGGGTTATACGGGCGTCACCACGGTGGAGGCGGTTTTCGCAGAAAGTGGACAAACCTGCACGCACCTCTGGAATCCGCAGCTTCCCGCAATGGCGATGGCCGACAAGGTTTTAGATTGGCTCTTTGATCCGGCTTCAGCCCTGATTAAGTCAGGATATCTGAAACAAGCCCGGCACCGCTTGGAACCTTTGAATGTTGCGGGTACTTTATGGACGGCGCCAGCGCGGGAACGCTTGCCTGGCAGGTGGATTCAGGTACTCCATGTTGCCAGGGAACGGTCCTTGCGCAAATGTGGCCGCATATTGCAGGAATTAGGAATAGACGCTGCTTTGGTCAAAGCAAAGTCATACCATTTAAGTTCTGAAGAAGTACGAAAAGTTTTAAAACTCGCTGAGGGTCAGGAGTATGCAGTGTATTTCGTTGGCCAAGGGAAGTCCAGCCTGATGATGGTTGGTAAAATCGTATGAAAATACCCGAACTTAACTGTTAACACTCTTGATGTAGTGTTCAAGGGCCGTAACCATGCTCGGTGCTTCTGCCGTGGGCGCAGGGATGTCAAGAATCAGTTCATGTTCCAATATGGCTTTTTGTGTAGAATCACCGAAGCCCGCAATGCGCGTTTGGTTCTGCATGAAGTCGGGGAAGTTATCATACAGTGACTTAATATCCGCCGGACTAAAAAACGCCAGGATGTCGTAAAAAACTTCTTTCAGGTCTGAGAGGTCTGAGCTTACAGTTCTGTAAATGGTGAATTCTGTAAGGTTTAACTTATTGGACTTGAAGAAATCAGGAATACTCGGCTTTCTGATGTCTGAACAAGGGTAAAGGAATTTTTCGTTTGGATGCGCTTTGCAGAGGTTCAGGAATCCTGCCTCACCGCCCGTTTTACCGCAAAACATTTTCCTTTTCCTGAGTACGATGTATTTCTGAACGTAATTGGAAATATTCTCGCTCAAACTGAAATACTTCATATCAGGCGGCATTTCAATCTTCAGGGAATCGCAAACCTTGAAAAAGTTATCGACGGCATTCTTGGAGTTGAAAATGATGGCGCTATGATCCAAAATGTTCACCCTTTGCTGCCTGAGTTCTTTAGCGGTTAAGGGTTCGATGTGGATGAAGGATCGGAAGTCAATTTTCAGCTTGAATTTCTTGGCGATTTCTTCGTAAACATTCTTGCCAGCCTCCGGAGGGGGTTGTGTGATGAGGATGCTCTTAACTTTAATCGCTCGGGTCATTTAAGTAAGCGTCTGGCTGATAAATGTGAATAACAGGAGGTGCGGAAGTATTTCGAAAGCGCAAAAATACAACATACCAAAGAAATTAAAGTACCCATAACGAATTTGCATGAACACACTGATCAAAACCCGAAATACAACCAGCAACAACAAGAGGTAAAACATGATGTTTCCCGCCGATGTATGGTTGAGTTGTTCGATGTTGAAGTAAAGAATCAAACTGAATGGCAATAAGAACAGTGCGGTAAAAAGCTCAAAGTTGGTTTTGAACAAGGTGATGATGCGGTGCATGGGTGTTAGGTCAAGCAGGTAACAATGCAGGCTCTGATTAAGGAACAATACCAAACGCCATAGCAGGAGCAGTGACAGAAGTACAATAAAAAACACAGGATTATTGGCCACCTGAATATATTCTGAATACACACACCACACCACAATGAGCTGGGCATAGGCGGCTTGCCCGATGAGCACAGATAAGATGCTGCTCGGTCCAATGTTTGACTTCATGTTCTCCAGGAGGTCGTTAAACTGAGAGCGGCTAAATAAGGCGCGGTAACGGGCGTAAAAAAGGGCGGGGAAAAAGCTTCTGTTGGCAACCAGCATCAACAGCAGCACGATGGTACTGTAAAAAAACCAGTTTCTTGGAGTGCTTTGCCTTCTATATACCAGATTCAGAAAAGGAGAAAGCGGATCTTCCTGCCGGGGAAGTTGGGCAGTATTGAACTTGGGTGTGAATTGCGCACGCAGCATTTTTCGGGTACTGTCCGTGCGCATGCTGTCTGCAAAGGGGTGCACTTTCCAAACCCTGACATAGCGTATGGTGCTGTCGCTTTGCGCAACAACAGCCGGAGCATCCTGGGCTTGAAGCGCATGATTGCTCAATAAGAGGCACAGGATCAGAATGAAGTGTTGCATGGTTAAAAATTGCTGACTAAACCTGCATGGATCTTTGATTCACGCCAACTGAGTGGATTGCCGGATTCTTGTCCCAATGCCCAGATAATCTGAAGGATGCCGGGTTTGGTTTCAAAACCAATACTACAACCGAAGCCGTGAAACAGCCGTTTCTGATTGCTAACAGCAGCTGTGTTCAACCAAGTTTGTGCTCCGTTCCAAAATAGTCCGGCATGGGTTCTTTCAGTAAGTAGGTAACGGAGTTCAATGGTGCTCATCAGCCAGCTGCTGGCAAAAATACGTTGTTCGTTGAAACCACGGAGGTTTGAAAATCCGCCCAATCTTGTGGCTTGTGCTACCGAACTGAGTTCATCGCGCAGCCATTGTCCTTCAATTGCTGCCATCAGCCTGAATGCGCCGCGGAGTTTAATGACACCCTTCAGGTTCCCATGAATCTTCCACGGATTGCTGTTCAGTCTTCCGGCTTGTTCCAGAGAATCATAAATGCTCAGGGGTAATTGTTCGATGGCCGGGTTCCTCTTGATGCTTTTTGTTCCAGTGGCCACATTAAATTCCAATGCCCAGCCTTTCCCCGGGTTGATCGGGTGATCCAGATTGCGATACTGCAATCCAAGCTGATACAGTTGTACCCTGCAACCCAAATTGTCGGGCAGCGCCCTGTTCGCTACAATAAACTGACTGTCTATGGTTTGTTGGATGTGGTTTTGTTGTTCGTAGCCTGCCTGCAGTTCCAGTTTTCGCCACATCCAGCCTGCGTGTACCGCGGGATTTACAGTGGCGAAACTGCTGTCCATGCGCGCTGCGCGAAATGACACGCCCGCAGTAACCGGAAGTCCGGCAGGGAAGGGCGCCCGCAATTCAAGGTGCATGTCTTGCGACATTCCATTGAAGTTACGCCAAGCAGCATGTACCATCCAAGCTCTGGAAAAAAGATGTTCCAGGTGCAGGCGGGCTTCTCCGGTAATGATGGGTTTATTGCTTCCTGCACGATTGCCAATGCCGGCCAGCAGCAGCAACTGATTGGCTGCAATTTGTTCTGCAGGCAGGTAAACTCCTGCTTTTGTTCCGGCATACATCAGCATTGGTTGTCCTGTCCAGCGGTAGGGTGCAGTCATGTCCATCCGCGCCCTGATGGTTTCCGGCGAAACGGGTTTCCATGTCGAACCAGAGGTCAGTCCAAGTGCGTCCATCATCCATCGTCCATCGGGAGCCGGCGTGCCGGAAAAAATGATGCTGTCCCAAAAAAACTGCGCGCCGGGACGGAAGTGCACTTCCAGTTGATACGCACCTCGTTGTGGTTGCCTGATGGTTCGCAATACTTGCGCAAATGGATATCCTGCATTGTTGGCGTCCTGTACCGCGTTCTTGCACAACAGGTCTATTTCCGGCAGTGACATGCCCCGCCGGAACTGTGCAGGGTAGCTTTGCCAGCATACCAGTTCTGTCGCGCCCTGCGTGAATATGCTGTCCAAAGTATATCCGATGCCACGGGTGCAGCGATGCTGCCAGATGCCCCGGATGCGCACCGAGTCAGTGCATGCTGCTTCCAAATATCCTCGCCGATGTTGTTGCTCCAGCCATTGTTGCTTTTTGTCTGCCTGGATGTGAAACACCTTGTGGCTGCTTCCTGGCTTCATGCACGATGAAACCAACAGGGAAAATAACAGAAGCAGTTGCCACATGCGTACAAATGTCAATCAGGCGCTGCAATTTTGAAAGTACAATGGCAGGCCTGTACATCCATATCCCATTTTGCAGGAAAGCCTGTTTTTATTGCAACTTCCATTTCAGCGTCAATACAGGTGCCTGGCAGGAAATGCTACAGGCTATCCTTCGCGAAGCGCAAACAGAAGCGCCATATTGGTCGGATGTTCGGTTTGATTCCATCTATTTTGGCGGAGGAACACCCTCGCTCATTCCGGCGGAAGCACTTGCCGACTTCATCGGCGCGCTAAAATCTCAATTTCATCTGGCTGAAAACCTTGAGTTTACCTTGGAAGCCAATCCCGACGATGTGGACATTCGGCGTATTGCCGCCTGGCATGAAGCCGGTGTGAACAGGGTCAGTCTGGGCTTGCAAAGTTTCTCGGATGCTGAACTCACCTGGATGAACCGCGCACATCATGCCGCGCAGTCTGAAGCGGCGCTGAACCTCTTACTGCAGGCAGGCATCAAATCAGTAAACGTGGATTTGATTTATGGCAGCCCCTTGTTGTCGGACGATGACTGGGTTGCGGCACTGCACAAAGTGTTCGGCAGTGGCGCCGACCACCTGAGTGCCTATGCCTTAACCCTGGAAGCAGATACGCCTTACAAAAAATTGGTGCAACAGGGGAAATATGCTCCGCCCGACGAGGATCGACAGGCCCGGCAATTTGATTTGCTGATGGAAGCAGCAGCTACCGCCGGCTGGGAACATTATGAAATCAGCAACTTGTGCAAACCGGGCAGTCGTGCCCAACACAACAGTGCGTATTGGTTCAATAAACCCTATCTGGGCCTCGGGCCCTCTGCGCACAGCTACAGAAATCGCCGCCGGATGTGGAATGTTTCCGACAACAGGAGTTATATGGCCCAGGCCGATGCCGGCAACTGGCAGCGCTCGGAAGAGTTCTTGGACCAAACAACCATGCTCAACGAGTTGGTGATGACCCGTATCAGGCTTTCAGAAGGCTTGTCGCTGAAAGAAGCGGAACAACTGTTCCCTGGATTTTCCGAACAGAACCACGCGTTGATGCGCGGTTTTGTGGAACGGGGCTGGGCTGTTCTGGAAGACGATGTGTTTAAACTGCTGGCTCCGGGCCGTCATTATGCCGATGCCATTGCTGCATCATTCATGGAGGTTGAGGGCGATTAAGCTTTGGAGCCGGCAGTCTCCATAAAGGTCACCAATTCATCCCGGCCAACGCCATCCTCTGCGGAAGTGATGAACTGCATCGGCAATTCCTCCCAGTCCTGATGCAAAGCATCGCGTATGACCTGAAGTTTGGCATCGAGTTCTTTCATACGCTTTTTATCGGCTTTGGTGTAAATAATGGCCAGTGGTATTCCATTCGTGCCCAGCCAGCGAATGAATTCAAGATCTATCGCCTGCGGCGGAATACGGCTGTCCACCAACACAAAGGCGCAATACAGATTCTTCCGCTCCAGAAAATAACGTCGGATCATCTCTTCAAAGGCTCCGCGTTTTTCTTTGGACACGCGCGCATATCCATAACCCGGTAAATCGGCAATGTTCCAGCTGGAGTTGATGTCAAAGAGGTTGATGGTTTGCGTTTTTCCGGGGTTTGCTGAAGTATGTGCGAGGTTTTTTCTCCCGCAAAGCATATTGATCAGCGAAGATTTACCCACATTACTTCTGCCGATGAATGCAAATTCCGGCATTTTCCCTTCCGGCATTACTCCTACTTCCGGCCAGGAGCCGATGAAACGCGCGTGCAGGGTAGTTCCGGACATGCTGCAAAGTTCTGACAGCGACAGGAATTATTTACAGATGCAGGCCTACTTATATTTGCACCTCATTTTGCGCACCGTTAAACCCAACCCACAGGCTGAAGCTTCAAAAAAAGAGCAGGTAGAACACATGTTCGATGCCATTTCCGGTCGATACGACCTGTTGAACAGAATGTTGTCGTTCGGCATTGACATCAGCTGGCGGAAAAAGGTGAAGAAAGCCATTGCCGATGCCGGTGCCCGCAGCGTGCTTGATGTGGCTACCGGAACCGCGGATATGGCCATTGAGCTGGCCGCCCTCCCGCAGGTAAATCACATCACCGGCGTAGATATTTCAGCCGGCATGTTGTCCTTTGGCCAACAGAAAATAGATCGGAAAACCCTCAACCAAAAAATCAAACTGCAACAGGCCGATTCCGAGCAGTTACCCTTTCCGGATGCCAGTTTTGACGCATGCACCGTTTGTTTTGGGGTGCGCAATTTTGAACACCTTTCGCGCGGAATAGCAGAAATGGGTCGCGTGCTTCGCCCCGGCGGCACCTTGCTGGTGCTGGAGTTTTCCAGACCCAGGAATCCGGTGTTCAAAGCCCTCTATTGGTTTTATTTCGGGAAAATCCTGCCAGCCCTGGGCCGGCTTATTTCCGGCAGCAATAATGCCTATCGCTATCTTCCTGAATCGGTGAAGGTTTTTCCTGATGGGAAGGATTTTCTGCGCATCATGGAAGAGGCGGGCATACGGAATGCTGCGGCCAGACCGTTAACATTTGGAATTTGTACCCTTTACAGCGGAACACGTTGAGGTTCATCACCACCACCATCGCCCTGATTTTTGGCTTTGCTGCGCAGGCGCAGGAAGTTGATCCCACACGGGAATATAAACCCATGCACTTCGGGATTTCCATCGCCATGTGTCAGGCCAAGATGAAAACCACCTTTTCACCTTCTTTTTACCAAACCACCGATTCCCTGTATTCCATTACCAATCAGGGGTTCCCCGGTGTAGGATTTGGCGGGGTGCTGGCTTTTCGCCTCAGTGAACATCTGGAATTTCGCACGCTTGCCATGTTGCACCTGTTACAGCGAAACATGCAGTTTCAGTTCAATGACCGCAAGGACGACATCAAGCTGGAAACGGTGAGTTTCGACATTCCCGTTGGTTTTAAGTACAAAAGCGATCGCCACAAGAACACACGCTTTTACGTGCTGGGCGGCGCGCGTTGGACCCACGATTTCCAATCGAATGAAGACGCCGACTTGAATCCGGTGAAACCCATCGTGGCCAGCAAGAAAAACGTGTATTTCTACGAGTTTGGTTCAGGTGTGGAATTTCACCTAGAATATGTGATGTTCGGGCTGGAACTGAAGATGAGCAATGCGCTGAACAATGCGCTGGTAAAAGTTCCGGGAAGCATTTATTCGGGCTCCTTGAACGCGATGAACCCTAGGATCTTCCAACTTTCCTTGCTGTTTGAATACTGAAGCACACGGATTTGCATTTCACTTTACAACATAAGGATCCCTGGACGCATGCCCGCGCCGGCATCATTCAGACTTCACGCGGAGCCATTCCCACACCAATCTTTATGCCGGTGGGAACAGCCGGCACCGTAAAAGGCCTGCATCGGCAGTTTTTGACCGACGACCTGAATGCGCCCATTGTGCTGGCCAATACGTATCATTTGTATCTGCGCCCAGGCACCGAGGTGCTGAAACAGGCCGGCGGCCTCCACAAATTCATGAACTGGAACAGGCCGGTGCTTACCGACAGTGGCGGCTATCAGGTGTATTCTCTGGGTGCCATGCGCAAGCTCACGGAAGAAGGCGTTCGGTTCCGCAGCCACATAGACGGTTCCACGCATTGGTTTACGCCTGAAGGTGTGGTGGACATTCAACGCGCCATTGGAGCGGATTTCATCATGGCTTTTGATGAATGCACGCCTTATCCCTGCGATTACCGCTATGCGAAAAATTCCATGGAGCTGACCCACCGCTGGCTGGCCCGCTGCATGCAGCGCATGCAGGAAACAGAGCCGCTGTACGGTGCGGAACAGGCCCTGATTCCAATCGTTCAGGGCAGCACTTACCACGATTTGCGCAAGGAAAGTGCAGCCAGGGTGCAGGAATTTGAAGCGCCGCTTTATGCCATCGGCGGGCTGAGCGTGGGCGAACCGGCAGAAGAAATGTATGCCATGACCGAAGAAGTTTGTGCCATCCTGCCTTCCGATAAACCGCGTTACCTCATGGGCGTTGGCACACCGGCCAACCTGCTTGAAGGCATTGCCCGCGGCATCGACATGTTCGATTGCGTGATGCCTACCCGCAACGGCCGCAACGGGATGGTGTTCACCAGCAATGGCATCATCAACATCCGAAATAAAAAATGGGAACATGATTTCAGTCCGCTGGATTCCTGGCTCTGCCCGGAATACGCTAAAGCGTATGTGCGGCATTTGTTCGTTTCCGGAGAAATGCTCGGTCCCATCATCGCCAGCATGCAAAACCTGAGGCTGTACCTTTGGCTGATGCGCCAGGCACGCAGCCAAATTATGGCAGGAACCTTCCACACCTGGAAGAATCAAATGGTGCAACACCTGATGCAAAAGCTATGAAGCCACGGCTGCTGAAAAAGCTCGACATCTACATCATCCGCAAGTTTCTTTCCACCTTTCTGGTTACGCTATTCCTGTTTGTGGTCATCATCATGTTGTTCGACATCGGGGAAAAACTGGATGATTTTCTGGAGAAAAACGCCCCCATGCGTGCCATCGTATTCGATTATTACCTGAATTACATCCCGTATTTCCTGAACACCTTTTCGCCGGTATTCATCTTTGTGGCGGTGATTTATTTCACCAGCAGGCTGGCCATGCGCAGCGAATTCATTTCCATGCTCGCCGCAGGCATCAGCTTTCGAAGAATATTGCTTCCCTACATGCTGGCAGCGGCCATGCTCGCCTACATGAGCTATTACCTCAACGCGTGGGTGATTCCGCGCGCCGACAAGCAGCGGGTTGCCTTTGAAAACCGCTATACACGTGGTTATTGGAGCAATTTTAAAGGAACCATTTACCGTCAGCTCAAGCCCGGCTTGTTGCTGTATATGGAATACTTCAACAACAACGACAGCACGGGAGGCGGGGTTTCGCTGGAACAGTTTCAGGGCGTGAACCTGAAGAGCATCACCTTCGCCCAAAACATCCGCTTCAACAAGTTGAAAGGGAAGTGGACCCTTGAACGCGTTAAAATACGTGAGTTTCAATCCGACGGCAGCCAGCAAGTTCGCATCCTTCCTTCCATGGATACAGCTCTGGTGTTTAACCCCAAAGATTTTTTCTTCCGACCTGAAGATGTGCAGTCGCTGGATATGCGCGAATTGCGCGATTTTATCAGCGCAGAACGCACCCGAGGAGCTGAAGGCATCGCCTTTTTTGAAACGGAATTATACCGGCGCTATGCTACACCGTTTTCAACGTTTATTCTGGCATTCATCGGGGTTTGTGTGGCAGGAAGAAGGGTGCGCGGCGGCTTAGGACTGCATTTGGCCATTGGCATTTTTGTGCTGATTTTTTACCTCTTTGTCAGCAAATACTTTATTTCTATGGGCGCAACCAACCTCATGCATCCGCTGTTGGCGGTCTGGATGCCCAACCTGGTATTTTTACTTATTGGGCTGGTATTTTACCGTTATGCCCAGAAATGAGCCGCAAAACTCAGTAAATGTTGAACACCCTGGTGATGTTGAAGCCGGGTCGCACATCACCGCGGAATAAACTGCCGCTGGTTTCGGTGAGGAAACTCTTGTCGGTCATGCCTGCACTGTTGGTAATGTGGATTTGAAATACATGGCCGCCGGTTTCTATATCCAGGCCAATGGACAGCGGATTGCTGTTGCCCGGGGGAAGCTGCGATGCGGGGAAATACACGTATTCGGCGTTCACGCTGGAGCGCGGTGATATTTTTTGCCTGAAGCCAAACCCAATCCCGGTAAGGGTTGTTGCGCCGCCTTCAAAACTCCGTGCATGCTGCACCCAGGTGGGCATGATTTGAAGGCTGAAGGCATCAGAGAATTTGCGTCCCAGAATCATTTGCCCGACATAGGAAATGCGCTCTTCCGGAAGCACGGTCAAGCCTGGAAACTGATCTCCCCGCCGCGCCGCAGCAATAAAAACCAATGCGCTGATGGGCTTCTTGTTATCTGTAGTTTGTGCCATGAACTTCCACTTGGCATAGGCATCGATGGTTTTACCCACCGAACTGCGTCCAAATCCAATCATGGTGCCGTGGCCGGTTCCTATTTCTGCGCCAATGCGAATGGTTGCAGCGTCAAGTCCCCAAAAGTTGTACGCGCCCGAATTGAACGTCCCGAATCGGTGCTGGATTTTGATATCCATGGTTCCGGCATCGGTAATTTCCAGACTGTGGTTGTTGATGATCCTTGAGGATTTGAAGCTGGCGCTTACAGGAACACCTAATGGGGGGGCTTCTGCAGAATCCAGCAGACTAAGCAGGTCATCTTGGGCACTTAAGGAAAGCGCACCAAAGAAAAAGGCAAGTGCTGCTGCACCTGCCTTCTGTATGAATACCTGTTTGTTGATCATGGTTTGGGATTCAATGTGCAATCTACCGAAACCTTGATAGATTTGGCAATCTTGTCTTTTACGGCATCCGGGATTTTCACCTGATAATCCACAGGGTTCACGTTGAAGTTACTCTTCACAATCAGCTGTGTGCCTTTTACTTCAATGGTTCCTTCCGTGGCCAGGTCTTTGGTAACTCCATGTATGGTCATTTTTCCATTCACCTTGGTTTTGTAGGTGCCGGCAGTTCCAAACTTAACATCAGCAAGGTTGCTGATGGTGCCTTTATACGTAGCCTTGGGGAACTTCGTGCTCTCCATGTAATTTTCGTTGAAGTGCTCCTGTAATTTGGCTTTGTCAAACTGGAATGCATTGATCAGGATGCTGAACTCAATAGCTCCGCTGCTTACATCCAAAATAGAAACAACCTGATTGTTGTCGCCTTTGATGTCTTCCAACGGGGTGCTGCTCAGGAAGCCAACATGGCCATTTCGGGTGAAATATAGG
>JBEDND010000028.1:0-3705 GCA_041170785.1 Bacteroidota bacterium
GTATCAATTCTGGAAGCGCTTTGGCCGCAGAGCCTGGCTGCCTGTGCTGCTGGCCTTCGCTGCGTTTGGACTTTCCGACAGCATCAGCTCAAGGATTTTCAAACCCGGCTTCAAAAGGGAACGTCCCTTTCTAAATGAACAGCTGCATGCAAGACTTCCCAACGGCCCGGCCGGAAGTAAATACGGATTTGTATCGAGCCATGCATCCAATGTGTTCGCCATTTATACACTGAGTTTACTGATGCTTGGTTACCGCAGAGGAAAAGCAGCTGCCTTGCTCGCCGTTGCAGGATTGGTTGCCTATTCAAGGGTTTACCTGGGCGTTCATTACCCCATGGACGTTCTGGTCGGCGGTGTGTTTGGCGCATCATTGGCCTATGCGTTGTTTGCTTTGTTTCGGAAGCAATTGCTTCACTTACCCTGAAGCATACGTTCGGCACAATTCACCTTATCTTTGAATTCAAGCATGCGCCTGTTGTTGCCCATACTCCTCCTCTTCCCTGCTTTGGCAGGCGGACAAGGATTTTATCCGGAATTTGGACAAAACCGAGTACAGTACCAGCAGTTCCATTGGCAATTCGTATCAGACCAGAATATTGATGTTTATTTCACGGAAGGTGGTCAAAAAATCGCCCTGCGCGCCATGGACATCGCGCGAATTACCGTTCCAAGGATTGAAAAAATACTCGGATACCGACTCAGTGGAAGCATACAACTGCTGCTGTTCAACAGCTTGGGGCAATACCGCCAGAGCAACATTGGTTATGTGAATCCACAAACAACAGCTTCCGGGAACCAGCCGGTTCCGGATGACCAGGTGGCCATCTATTTTAACGGTGATTATGGCTTTCTGGAGAAACAAATCCGTTCTTCGGTTACCGAAGTACTGATTCGCGAAATGATGTACGGAGGCACCATTCAGGAACGTATTCAAAACAGCGCATTATTGGCACTTCCACCCTGGTATTTGCCGGGACTGAAAAGTTACCTGAGCGAAGAGTGGAATGCCGATTTAGACAACCGCATGCACGATGCCATTGCCACCGGCACTTTTAAAAAATTCAACAACCTCAGCAATGAAGATTATGAATTGGCGGGGCACAGTTTGTGGAAATATCTGTTGGAAAACTACGGCCAGGATGCCCTGACCAACATCATTTACATGACGCGCACCACGCGCAGCGTGGAAAGTGCTGTGTATTTCGTCACGCAGCAGCGTATTGGAATCTTTATAGAAGCCTGGCATCAGCATTATCGAAGCACCTACAATTCCGAACCTGCCGGTAAAAGCTTGCCTTCTGGAAGTGAAAATGCCCCCAAACGACTGGAAAACCTCAAACATACCCAATTCAGCATCAGCCCGAACGGACAACATCTGGCAATTGTAACCAACGATAAAGGACTCTACAAGATATGGCTGTACCATACGGCCCAAAAAACAACAAAACTCCTCTATACCGGTGGCCATAAAGTACTGAATCAAATCCCGGATTATCACGACCCCATCCTGGCCTGGAAGGACAATGGCCGCATTCTTAGTGTGCTGAGTAACGAACAAGGCACATACATTCTGCGGGATATTTCCATTTTAGAAAGAAAGCAAAGAACATATCCCATCATTGGATTTACGGGAGTACATGATTTCATTTACCAAAACGATCAGGCCCTGATCCTCAGTGCCTATAAAAACGGCCAAAGCGATTTGTTCCATTACAACCTATTGGATGGAACTTCCGCGCACATCACGCATGATGTTTATTTTGATCATTCGGCCCGTTTACTTCCTCATTCAGACCAGTTGGTATTTATCAGCAATCGCCCGGTTTCCGCGGGGTCGGAACAAGGCAACAGCAGCAATCTGTTTTTGCTGCACTCAGATGAACGCATCACTGCACTCACACGCTATGGAAACAATGTTCACCTGAGCAGACCCCTCACCTACGGCGACAACTACATCTGGTACCTGTGTGATGTTTCCGGCATTGTGAACAGCTGGCAAGTTGATTGGAAAGACAGCCTGTCCACGCCTAAAAGTTTGACAAACTATAAAAGAAGCATCATTTACCAGGATTATGCTCCGGAAAACAATGTGCTGGCGGAGTTGCTGCTGATTGATGGGCGATTCAAAATTTTCATCACCGAAATAGAAGGCGTGCAACCGGAAGTGTCGGTCAGTAATATGGACTGGCGTAAATTCACCCGAAAACTGGATTCATTGAGCGTGCCTTCCCGCCGTCAGATTTCAACATTCCCCTTCCCTGCTCAAGACAGCAGTCAGCAAAAAAACGGAGCTCCTGAAACGGACACCGGATATTATGCGCACGTGGAATACCTTACGGGCTTTGACCTGGTAAACAGAAGCACAGAAGAAACACCTGATGTGCCAAGCGCAACCGAATCCGGGAATCTGAATGTTACCAATGCCCAGCTTAGGTTTACCGTTGATCATTTTCAGTCGCAATTTGACAATTCCATCGTAGGATCTTATTATTTCAGCAACTACCTCCCACCAGACATCATGCAGTTTGAAATGTTCAGTCCTTATTTCCGGATGAGCATGGGCGACCGCATGAAAGATTACACATTGGATGGTGGCATCAGGGTAAATACAGCCCTCAACAGGTCGGACATCTCATTACGCTTCAGTGATTTTAAGCGGAGGCTGGATCGGGAAATCTCTGTGGTGCGAAGGGCAAGGCCGTTTGATGTGGCAGACCAGGCTCTGTTTAGGCGCAGCCTCAGCACCACCGTTAAAGTCAAGTTTCAGTACCCATTCAACGAGCGTGAAAAAGCCACAGTTGCACTGCTGGGCAGACAGGAACGGATACTGGTAAAATCAAGCGGGGCTGCAACCATCTTCGCACCGCACATTAGCGAATACTACACCGGCCTTCGCTTTACCTACGTTGTTGACAATACCGACGCCCAAGGGCTCAACCGAATGCGGGGCCTGCGCATGAAACTTTACAACGAACACTGGCTGATGGGCGGTGGGAAAAGCATGTGGACCTGGGGCGGCGATGCAAGGTATTACCTGCCTTTGCATAGACAAATCAGCTTTTGTGCGCGCATCAGTGGTGCCAGCAGCATCGGAAAAGCACAAACCGTGTACTACCTCGGTGCCATGGAAAACTGGATTAAAAGTAATAACCAGTACGAAAATGGACTGGCTTTGCTCAGCGATCAGCCCTATGTGTTTCAAAGCCTGGCTGGCAACATGCGCGGATTTAAGAGAAACATCCGTTCCGGTAACAACTTCCTGTTGCTCAATGCAGAATTACGCATCCCATTGTTCGCTTACCTATACCAAAAACCCATTCGCGCCGATTTCTGGAGAAACTTCATGTTCACCGGATTCGTAGACGCCGGAACTGCCTGGGTGGGCAGCAGCCCCTGGAGCCGGGATAACCCATTCAACACCCGAATTATTGACGGCGGTGCCTATCGAATTACCGTTACCAGCCGTAGAAACCCATTGATCATGGGCGCGGGCTTCGGCATGCGCTCAAGGGTGCTTGGCTATTACCTTAAATATGATTACGGCTGGGGTTTGATTGAAAATCGCTGGAACAAAGGGATGAGCTATGTAACCTGGGGCCTCGATTTCTAAACAGGTCTTCCTGTTTTTTCAGCAATGAATTCTTTATGTTTGAATGGTGTTTCGCAAACTCGCTGCATACAGCATGTTGCTCTGCACCAGCATGG
>JBEDND010000029.1:0-4934 GCA_041170785.1 Bacteroidota bacterium
CTTTTTATCTTTTTCCTGAGCCGGGAAGTTGCTTCGGTTTTCCATGTTTCAGATATACGTTATTTGTGCAAAGTTACACATACAATATTCAAGCCAATACCTGAAAAAACGATGAGGATTATTGAAGAACCACTGCCCGGACTTTTGTTGATTGAACCCAGGGTGTTCCGCGATGCGCGCGGTTATTTCTTCGAAAGTTTCAGCCAAAAAGCGCTGGAACAGCTGGGCATTCGCGTTCCTTTCGTGCAGGACAACCAAAGTTTGTCGCAGAAAGGCGTATTGCGCGGACTGCATTTTCAGGCTGCGCCTGCCGCGCAAGACAAGCTGGTGCGTGTGATTTCCGGGGCGGTACTCGATGTAGCCGTTGATGTGCGGAAAGGCTCGCCTACCTACGGACAACACTTTGCCGTGGAATTAAGCGGCAGCAATTTCCTGATGCTCTTCATCCCGAAAGGCTTTGCCCATGGGTTCCAAACCCTGGAAGACCAAACCGTTTTCTCTTATAAATGCAGCGATTATTACCATCCTGAAACGGAAGGCGGACTGCGTTGGGACGACCCGCATGTAGGTATTCCGTGGCGCGGCGAAGAGGCTTTGGTTTCCGACAAAGACCAAAAACTACCGCTGTGGGATCAGTTCCAAAGCCCGTTTACCTACGGACAGATTTAAGCTTCAGGCGCTCAACTCATAGCTGCGTCCATGAGCCGCATGGCTGATGTTGACCTTCATTACCGGCATCCCTTCCAACAGCATTTCCGCCTGCGAAGGCCATTCAATCAGGCATACATTCGCGCTGTCGAGGTATTCGTAGATGCCGATGTCCAGCAGCTCTTGGGGATCATTGATGCGGTACCAGTCGAAGTGGTATATCGTTTCATCGCCGGCACGGTACTCATTCACCAGCGAAAACGTGGGGCTGTTCACCGCGTGCTGCACACCCATCTGCCGGCACAACTCCTGAATGAGCGTGGTTTTGCCTGCGCCCAGGGTTCCGCTGAAGGCGATGATGCGGTACTCCGGAATGTACTCCAGGATGGATGCAGCCACTTCCGAAATAACGGCAGCTCCTTCCCCGCTGATGTGGAAGGGCAACTGCCTCATTTGGCCTCCAGGATGATGAACGGTATCAACATTTCTTCCAGACTGATGCCGCCGTGCTGGAAGGTATTCTTGTAATAATTCACGTAGTGATTGTAGTTATTGGGGTAAGCGAAGAAATCCGCTTCTCTGGCAAAAACCCAGCTTGAACTCATGTGCAGGCGGGGCAGAAATGCAGCCTCCGGCTTTTTGATTTCATATACTTCCTTAGGATTGTACGACAAGGTTTTGCCCTGTTTGTAGCGCAGGTTCGTGGTGGTATTGCGGTCGCCCACAATTTTCACCGGATCTTTCACCCGCACCGAGCCGTGGTCTGTGCTGATGATCACCTTGGCGCTTTTTTCAGAAATCCGCTGCATGGCTTCCCACAGCGGCGCGTGTTTGAACCAGGTTACCATGAGGCTGCGGTAGGCCTCTTCATCCTCTGCCAGTTCGCGCACCACATGGCTGTCGGTTCGGGCATGGCTCAGCGTATCGACGAAGTTGTACACAATCACATTGAACTTGTTGTGCATCATGTTGGGAATGGCATCAACCAGATCCTTGGCCCCCTGGAGGTTGGTGACCTTGGTGTAAGAGCATTTCACTTCGCGGCGCAGGCGCTTGAAGAAATCGTCAAGGAAGAAATCTTCAAACTGATTCCGGCCGCCTTCATCTTCATCATTGCTCCATTTATCCGGAAAGCGCTTTTCGATTTCCGAAGGCATCATGCCTGAGAAGATGGCATTGCGGCAGTATTGTGTGGTGGTCGGAAGAATGCTCAGGTATAAATCTTCCTCTTCCTGTCGGAATCGTTCCCGAACCAGCGGAGCGATGCTGCGCCAGTGGTCAAAACGCAGGTTGTCAATAAGGATGAAAAACACCGGATCAGGACCCTGAAGTTCGGGCAAAATCAATCGCCGCATCAGGCTGTGGCTCATCACCGGCCCTTCATCGCCCTTGGCTTGCAGGAAGGAAAGGTAATGTTCGGAAATGAACTTGCTGAAACTGCGGTTGGCATCGGTCCATTGTGTGTCAAGCACCTGTTTCATGGCCTGTTCTCCGGCCGCGGCCAGCTCCAGTTCCCAATGCACCAGTTTGCGGTACACCTGCTTCCAGCCTTCCATATCCAGGCGACCGCCCACCAAATTACCGATTTCCATGAACTCCTGCTGGTAGCGCTGCATGGTGGTTTGGCTTTGTAGGCGGCGTTCATCCAGATTCTTTTTGATGGCCAGCAGGATTTGATTGGGATTCACCGGCTTGATGAGGTAATCGGCAATCTTGCTGCCAATGGCCTGCTCCATGATGTGCTCTTCTTCGCTGCGGGTAATCATCACCACCGGAACGTCGGGCTTTACCGCCTTCACCTCCTGAAGCACCTGCAAACCGCTGATGCCAGGCATGTGTTCATCCAAAAACACAATGTCAAAATCCTCTCGCTTACATAAGTCAATGGCTTCCCTGCCGTTGTTTACGGTATGCACATCATAGCCCTTGCCTTTCAAAAACAACACATGAGGCTTCAGCAGATCGATCTCATCGTCTGCCCATAAAATTCTAGTCATTGCCATACGAAGGTACCTGCACTAACGCAGGAATATTGAAAAAATTGACCCTTGAACAAAAATACCCGCCGAACCTTAAAGGATCAGCATCGCATCTCCGTAGCACAGGAAACGATACTTCTTCTTCATCGCTTCCTTGTATGCTTCCAGAATCAAATCATAACCACCAAAAGCGGTAGCCATCATGTACAAAGGCGATTCAGGCTGGTGGAAGTTGGTGATGAAGGCATTGGGAATGGCCACTTCGTATGGCGGGAAAATGAACTTATCCGTCCAGCCCGCACTGGGATTCAGCGTGCGCGATGCGCTCACACTGCTTTCCATGGCACGAACGGTGCTGCTGCCTACGGCAACGATGTTCTTCTTCTTCTTCAAACCTTCATTCACAATAGCCGCGCAGTTTTCGTCTATAGCGTAAAACTCCGAATCCATCTTGTGCTTGGTAAGGTCCTCTACTTCAACGGGACGGAAGGCGCCCAGGCCCAGGTGCAGGGTGATTTCTGCGAACTTGATTCCTTTGATGTCCAGACGCATCATCAGCTCTTTGGTGATGTGCAATTGTGCTGCCGGAGCCGCAACAGCACCTTCGTTCTTGGCGAAAATGCTCTGGTACCACTGCTCGTCTTCAGCCTTCACCGGACGTTCGATATATTTCGGGATGGGTGTTTCACCCAACTTCTTCACCATTTTGGAGAACTCCTCGTCGTTGCCGTCAAACAGGAAACGAATGGTTCTTCCGCGGGAAGTGGTATTGTCCACCACTTCTGCCACCAGCTCGTCGTTGCCGAAATACAGTTTGTTGCCGACCCTGATTTTACGCGCCGGATCTACCAGCACATCCCACAAACGCAATTCATTGTTCAGTTCACGGAGCAGGAACACTTCAATCTGCGCGCCTGTCTTTTCCTTGTTTCCGTACATCCGCGCAGGGAACACTTTGGTGTTGTTCACCACGAATACATCGTCTTCATTGAAGATGTCCAACACGTCGCGGAATTTCCGGTGTTCGATCTTTCCTTCTTTTCTGTGAATCACCATCAACTTGCTGTCGTGGCGTGTGCCCAGAGGCTCCTGAGCCACAAAGTTGGAGGGCAGATCAAATTTGAATTGAGATAATTTCATGCGGATATAGTTCTCCCAAAATCGGGCCGCAAATATATGCCAAAATTGCGCTTTGCCTCCCCTGCTCCTTTTGGCCGCAAATACAGCGAAAAAACCGCAGTGGACGCCCACAGGTTCAGGCCCGTGTGTACGGGGAAAATCGGGACTATACCCTGATCAGGGCATACGAACTTGTTGCCCTTCCGCGCAGCGTAAATGCCACCGGAACGAAGTGCTCAGACGTTCCGCGCAGCGAAATTGGACGACACTACCAATTCTTTGCCGCCGTGGCTGTAATCGTAGAATCCTTTGCCGCTCTTCACGCCCAGGTTTCCGGCAGCAACCATATTCACCAACAAGGGACATGGCGCATATTTGGGATTTCCGAATCCGTCGTGCAGCACTTCCAGGATGGCTTTGCATACATCCAGTCCGATGAAATCTGCCAGTTGCAGCGGTCCCATGGGATGTGCCATTCCGAGCTTCATGATGGTATCGATTTCTTCCACACCGGCAACGCCTTCATACAGGCTGCTGATGGCTTCGTTGATCATCGGCATGAGGATGCGGTTGGCGATGAATCCCGGATAATCGTTGGCCAGGGCCGGAACTTTGCCAATGTTTTTGCTGAGCGTGATGATGGTTTCGGTGACCTCCTTGCTGGTATTGAACCCGGCAATCACTTCCACCAGCTTCATCACCGGAACCGGATTCATGAAGTGCATGCCCACCACTTTATCCTGACGGCCGGTGACGCCTGCAATTTTCGTGATGCTGATGCTGCTGGTATTGGTGGCCAGGATGCAGTGCGCCGGTGCATGCATGTCGAGTTCGCGGAACAATTGCAGCTTGATTTCCAGCTGTTCTGTGGCAGCTTCCACCACAAGATCTGCGGTTTTCACCCCGGCTTCCAGGGATGTTTGCGGGGAAATCCGCGCCAAAGCTTCCTGCTTCTGTTCTTCGCTAAGACTGCCTTTGGCCACCTGTCGATCCATATTCTTGGCGATGGTGTTCATGGCTTTATCCAAAGCTTCTTTGCGGATGTCAATAAGGTTTACGGAATACCCGTTCTGTGCAAACACATGGGCAATGCCATTTCCCATGGTCCCTGATCCAATCACAGCAATTTGTTGCATAAGTCTGCAAATCAAACAAAAAATATCAAGATACAGGGCGAAGGAAATGGAT
>JBEDND010000030.1:0-11864 GCA_041170785.1 Bacteroidota bacterium
GGAGCATCCCGAAAAGCGGAGCGACCGGGACGATTCCTGTCGAGGCTACTAGATTGTTTGATTCCGCTGATGAGCGGGAGCATCCCGAAAAGCGCAGCGATCGGGACGATGCTTGCCGAGGCTACTAATTAGTTTGATCCCGCTGATGAGCGGGAGCATCCCGAAAAGCGGAGCGATCGGGACGATGCTTGCCGAGGCTACCAGATTGTTTGATCCCGCATTTAAGCGGGAGCATCCCGAAAAGCGGAGCGATCGGGACGATTCCTGTCGAGGCTACTAAATTGTTTGATCCTGCCAGCAATCGGGACGAAATTGCGAATGCAATTACAAACCAGAATTATATCTAAATGGTGGTTTATTGCATCGGCTGTCCATCATTCCGGCACAGCCCATTCGATGAGCTGAACCGCATACTTCATTCCCGCTTTACAAACAGATACACTGATGTTGCCATCGTAGCCCATCGACAAATGACAGGTATCATAGCCTGCATTAAGCACATTAAGTACCTTTCGATTCACCTTCCCAACTTCCTGCCTGTATTTGATGATATCCGGCCTCCCCTTCACAGGGAACTTCGCTTTCAAAGCCAGTAAAACCCCGTTCCACAAGGCGTTGCCAGCCATTTTTACGTATTTGGGATCGGAATAATAATCGCCGTCCTTTCCGGCCTTGAGCAGGCATTCGCGGGCGTTTTCCACGTAGCGCATGGCTTCGGCCCGGTAGTTTTTGTGTGATCCTTTGGTTTTGTTTTTAACGGTATCCATAAGTATAAAAAGATTGATGGCACTAAGTTATTCAATAGGTTGGCGAACATGAGCCTCGGAAAAAAAATAAGCGATTACACGTGGATGATTCAGACAAAGCAATCTGAATTTTAAGGGAATTGGCCTTTAATCAGCTACTTCTTCTTCCGGCGCAGCCCATTCGATCAGTTCAACAGCCAGTTTAAACGCTTCGCTGCTCAGGGAGGCTTTTAATTCGCCATCGTAACCCATAGACAAATGGCAATAATTGTATGCACTGTTCAAGGCCTTGAGCTTCGAACGGTTCACAGCGCCCACGGCTTGCTGGTATTTCTGAATATCCGGCCTCCCTTTCACCGGGAACTTCGCTTTCAAAGCCAGTAAAACCCCGTTCCACAAGGCGTTGCCGGCCATTTTTACGTATTTGGGGTCGGAATAATAATCGCCGTCCTTTCCGGCCTTGAGCAGGCATTCGCGGGCGTTTTCCACGTAGCGCATGGCTTCGGCCCGGTAGTTTTTGTGTGGACCTTTGGTTTTATTTTTAACGGTATCCATAAGTATAAAAAGATTGATGGCACTAAGTTATTCAATAGGTTGGTGAACACACAGGGCCCATGGAAAATAAATGTTTGCACACGGCTACGCGCACATCCCAAACCTGTGTTTTGCTTCATTCATGCTGCAGAAATCCTAAATTTGACGTTCTATTCCGAACATGAAACCATCTTTCCTGAGAAACCTTCTACCGATGATGGGTCTGCTGTCTGTAAGCACCCTTTGGGCACAAACCAAAACCATTGAAGAAAATGCCAATTTCGATGTGCGCATCAGCCTTTCAAAGCTGGAAAGTGATTCCAAAAAGGATAAATACCTCATGGAGGTTTCGCTCGTAAACAAGCGCGATTATGATCTTTTTTACGCCGTTGCAAAGGGTACCGCAGAGCAAAATGTGAATACAGCCATGGGCTCACTGAAAGTGCATAATGCCACCGGCCTCATCAAGTCAACTTCCGTGAGCGGATCACCTACCCGCTGGGAAACCACCAACAACGAAATGTTGGTACAGCTGGCCAAGAATGCAAACATCAAATCCCAGTTCAAGTTTTCTGTACCGAAAGGAAACCAGCCTGTGGTGACATATACCGCCGTAAATACACCCAAGAAACTCGATGAATTCAGTTTGCGACTGAATGCCGCCCTGGTGAATGGAACCTGGAACAGCAGCTGCCTCACTTCGCCCATCACACTGTCATACGTTGATACCGGAGCCGTACACTATATCCTGCAATCCATCAACGGACGTTACATCAAGTGGCTGAAACAAACAGAAAACACCTTCACCCGCGCAGAATCTTTTGGTACTACCCTGAGCTTCAACCGCTCCAACGGACAATTCTTCTATACCAATACCGACGGGATTTTTTGCGTTTGGCGTAAAGAAGACTAACATCCATCAAGGGCTGAACAACCTTTTGGCCTTCGGCAACGATTCATCGGTAAAAACGCTTTTTATGTAACTTCTTCGCAGCTTGGCTGTTTGTAAGCTTGTATCCTTGCATTTTGTGAAGCATCTGCCGATTATCTGTGTGCTGTTCCTGGCAACCGCCCACCTGACCCAAGCTCAGGATGTTTCTGTGGCCTGTACGGTTCGGGATACTTCCATGATTCCGCTGAATGACGTAGTGGTGTTTATCAAAGATGGAAGGCTGTTGGGTCGTACCGACGGCAAAGGGTTTTTCAGCACCAAACTCGCAGAGGGTACCTACGAGCTGGTGTTCAGCAACCAACAATACGAGCGCGCCGTTGTACCCGTAACGCTTAGGTCAGGCGCGCAGGCCGATACGTTTGTGGTGTTGCTCACGCCCAAATCGGTCACCTACGACGAAGTGGTGATCACCACGCGCCGCAAAGATCCTGCACCCGAAGTGATGCGACAGGCCATCAGGAACCGCGACCGCTGGGCTTTGCAGTTTCAGAGCCTGCAAAGTGAATTGTACATCCGCGCGGTGGAACAGGTTGAAACGCCTCCAGCAAAGAAACGCAGTGGCTTTGTGGCGCAGGAAGAAGAATATGCCGACAGCCTTGCTTCCGCAGAAATTGAGAACGACAGCAATCGGGTTTCATTCAATATGGCTGAAGTAGTGCTCACCAGGCATTTCCGGCAGCCCGGAAAGGTCAAGGAAGTGCGCAACGGGGTTTCCAAACGCGGCGATCCCTCGGGCCTTTTTTACCTTTCCACCACCGAAGCCGACTTCAGCCTCAACCGCAACCTTATCTACATCCCATCCCTCAGCGATCAGCCAATGCTGTCGCCGCTCAGCAGTACCGCCATGCTCGGCTATAAATTCAAGCTGCTGAAAATCCTTGACGACAGCAATGGCACCAAGGTGTATCGCATCAGTGTGAAACCCCGTCAAACCACCAATGCACTGTTCAGCGGGGTTGTGGAAGTGGTGGACAGCCTGTTCTACCTGCGCGCTGTATCATTGGATTTCCCGCCTCACGTGCTGAACGAATACGACAAATTCAGCTTCTCCCAGAAATTCAGCTTTCAGGACTCCTTCCTGCTTCCGCAAAGACTGGATCTGAATTATACCGCCAAGGCGGGAAAGGCGCGCTATTCGGGCAATACGATGGTGCGGTACCGCGGCCATGAGGTCAACAAAAGCTATCCGCCGCGTTTCTTCGACAACGAGTTAAGCAGCGCCAGCAAAGAGGCCTACGAACGCGACAGCAGCTATTGGGCTGGCAACAGGATGGAACCACTGAATGAACAGGAAATGCGTTTCGTGAACCGCGATGATTCCATCCGCAGGGTGCGGGAAAGCAAAGCCTATAAAGACAGTATCACGCGAGACATTAATAAGGTGACGCTGTCGAAACTGTTCTTGTTCGGACAAGAGTACGTGAATCCCGACAAAGGCTGGGACCTCGGTTTTATTCCATTGCTGTTCATCTACAATCCGGCCATGATTGGCGGTGGACGGGTGAATCTGCGTGTTGGCGCTTCAAAGGAACTGAAAAACAAACAACGCTTCTCGCTGAGTCCGAACCTGAATATGGGCGTCAACAACAAGGATTTGAAAGGAGATATTTCCGGCAGTTGGCTCTACAATCCCTTTTCACGCGGAACCATCAGTGTTTCGATGGGAAGGAATTTTGGATTTATCAATCCATTTGATGCCTATATCAACCTGTTCCGCAGATCCAATTTCTACGAACATAATTACCTGAACCTTACGCACAGGGGAGAACTGCTGAACGGCCTGTATCTGGGCGTGGCTGCCGAGTTCAGCGACCGTCGCGACATTTCCGGTTACCGCTTCGATGCCATTGGCGATTCGCTGTTCCCGGACAACCGGCCGGTGCGCTTTGATCCCTACACTGCAGCCTACACACGAATCACGCTGTGGTACACTCCGTTCCAGAAATACATGCGTGAACCCTATCAAAAGGTAATCTTGGGCTCTAACTGGCCCACATTTGTGGCGCAGTACCGCAAAGGCTGGAAAGGAGTAGCGGGTTCACAGGCTGACTTTGATTACCTGGAGTTTCGGATGGAGCATGAATTTCCGCTGGGATTGGTAGGCCGCAGCGAGTTCAGAATGACCACAGGCAGGTTTTACAATTCCCGAAATGTACAGCTGATTGATTACAAGTACCAGCGCCGTGGCGATCCCTTCCTGCTCACTGCGCCGCTGTACACCTTTCAGATGCTCGACAGCACTTATCCCACGTTCAACAGGTATTTCGACGGGCATTACATCCATCGATTCAACGGCAGCATTGTGAATAAAATCCCCTTCATGAAGTTCCTGGAGTTGCGCGAAGTGGCAGGCGGTTCTTTCCTGTTTTCTTCGGAACGAAATATGCGTCACCTCGAAGCATTCGCCGGTATTGAGCGCGTATTTCGCCTGTGGCGGGAACGGATTAAAATAGGATTTTATTACTCGGCAGCCACTTCCAATCAATGGAACGGTTTGCGCAGTACCTGGAAGTTTGGCTTCAGTACCTACGATCGTTTCACGAATCAGTGGAACTGATGGGCCCTGCGAATTACTTGCGGATGGCCGCCAGCAACTCTTCGCTCATGGGCGTAACCTTCGAAGGGAAGTAGGCCTGAAGTTTGCCTTCCTCATCTACCAGAAACTTATTAAAGTTCCAGCTCACACTTGCATCCATGGCGCCGTTCAGGCTTTTCTGCGTCAGCCATTGATAAACAGGATGCTGTCCTTCACCGCGCACCTTGATTTTTTCGCTTAATGGAAAGGTAACACCGTAATTCTCCTTGCAAAAAGCACCGATTTCCTCGGCATTGCCAGACTCCTGCATGCCAAACTGATTACAGGGGCAGCCAATGATGACCAGGCTGTCTTTCATCTTTTGATACAGCGATTCCAGTCCTTCGTATTGAGGCGTGTATCCACAGGCGCTTGCTGTGTTCACAATCAATACCTTCTTGCCTTTGAATGAAGAAAACAGAATCGTGTCTTTTCCGTCCAGCGACACCATCTTCAGGTCGTAAAAACTCGCAGAAGGCTCCGCGCCGTTGGCTGTTGCACTTTTACTCTGGCCGCTCATGCAACCTTTAATCATCAACAGCACCGCACCGGATGCCAGGAAATACCAAATTCTTTTCATGCCCTTAATCAACCACCTGAGGTGTTATTTTGTTCATGCCATGTGCGCACAAATAACTAATTTCGGGCTTTGGTATGCACTTCAATTCATGGAAGCTTCCTGTGCTCGCAGCCCTGGCGCTGAGCGCTTGTATTGACGAGGAACCGCCCTTCGTCATCCGAAAAATCGAAAAGCCGCTGAGCGATACCGCCTACCTGATTACATCCATACCGGCAGCGCAGGACAAACATATCATGCTGCTCGACATCACCGGTGTGCGTTGCAACAATTGTCCGGAAGCAGCACTTAAAGCCAAACAGATTTACGATTCCCGTTCCGGGAAAGTGCAATTGTTGGCGGTGTACTATACCATTCCCGGAGCATTGATATCCATGCCCTGGAAAGGCGAGGATACATTGAACAACACCGCTGCGAACGAGCTGATAGACGCTACGGGCGTTGCCGTTAATTCCATGCCCAATGGCATGGTCGATCAGGCGCTGTTTGGTACTTCACGACTGCTGAGCATTAATGAATGGGATGCCCGTGTGAATGAACGTTTGACGGCAACCACACCGGTAAACCTCGATGTGAGCAGCGCGTTTGATGCATCTAAAGGCGAGGCGGTAGTTACGGTAAAGGTGATTTATACCACAGACAGAAGTACCGAGACCCATCGCTTAACCATCGGACTATCAGAAGATGGAATTCTGGGCAAGCAAAGCGACAAAGACACCTCCGGAGGTATTCGCTACGGCTACACACACAACCATGTGTTGCGCAGCACGCTCACCGCTGCCTCCGGCGATATTTTACAAGCTTCACTGCAGGCCGGAAGGGTTTTTGAAAAACAATTTCGCGTAAAACTGAAGCCGCACTGGAAGCCCGAAGAGATGCACGTGTTCGCTTTTGTTCAGAATGACGCGGATAAAACCATCCTGAACTGCCGCGATACCAAGTTGAAACCCTGACAATGGCGCAAACCTGGGAACAAATCCTCGCGGGATTCCAGGCTTATCTTTCCTTAGAGCGTTCTCTGGCGCTGCATACCCGTGTTTCCTACCTTGCCGATGTAGCCAAGCTGAAGCAATGGCGTACCGATGCTGATCCGCGTGCGTTTCAGCCAGAAGACCTCAGCGCATTTATGTTGTGGATTGGAGCACTTGGATTTACCCCCGTTTCTCAAGCCAGGATTCTGTCCGGAGTGAAGGCCTTCTACCGCTACCTGGTACTGGATCGGCAAATTGAACTGAATCCTGCCGCTCACTTACGCACCCCGAAAACTGGCCGTAAACTCCCTGTATTTCTGAGTCCTGATGAAGTGGAACTGATGATACAATCTGTTGACCGCAGCAAGCCATTCGGCGAGCGCGATGCGGCAATTTTAGAAGTACTTTATTCCTGTGGCTTGCGGGTGTCTGAATTAACGGGTTTAAAAATGCAGGATGTTTTTGCGGAAGAATCGCTGCTTCGGGTCACAGGCAAGGGAAACAAGCAGCGATTGGTTCCCATTGGCGGCATCGCGCTGAAACAGCTTGGTGCATATTTTCTGACGGTACGCAATCATCAGGAAGTACATCCTGCGCACAAAGATGTTGTGTTTTTGAATCGCTTCGGAAAGCAATTGTCCAGGGTTTCCGTATTCACCATGATTCGGGATCTGGCAAGCATCTGCGGCATCCAAAAGAGCATCAGTCCGCATACCTTCAGGCATTCATTTGCCACTGCGCTGGTAGAAGCAGGAGCCGATTTACGCGCCGTGCAGGAAATGCTGGGCCATGAGAGCATCACCACTACGGAAATCTATACACATCTGGAAACAGATTACCTAAAAAGCACCATCATGCAGTTTCACCCGGCTTCGAAACGAACGCGTGCCTGAAGGTTGGCAGGTATTCGTTGCTGTACCATTGCTGAATGCGGTGGGATACATGAATGGGTTCGTCTGATTCCAGGCACAGCACTACAGATTCCTGATCCAGCCAGTTTCCAAATTGCCTCCACACTTCATCGCTCATGGTGCCCCACTGTCCCGCTGCATCAAATAAGGTAGGGCAGAGCAGTTCCACAGAACGCAACAGCACGTCAAGATTGTTGAATGCTTCATGGCTGTAGCTTTGATTCAGCAACACTGACGCCGCTTCCGGGTGGGTGCCCAAGTCCTGATAAGCTCGGGAAGTGATTTCCATAAAAAGTTTGAAATCGGTTTCATATTCATCCAGCAGACAGCGATGTGCTACGAATAGGTGCATGTATCCGGCCATCACACCGTAGTCTTCGGGTTTGAATAAATTCAGACTGACACCGGCTTTTTCCGCCAGTGGAATCCTTTTCGGGATGCTGATCCAGGTCGCATCAATATCGCCATTCAACAGGTGGGCCCACAGCGATTCTCTCGGGGGGGTGAGGATGCGGAACATGCCAAAGCCACCGCTGTTGCGCACCATTTTACGCAGGATGCCGGCTTCAAACCTCGCCAGATGTGCTCCGTAGCGTTTGCCGTCCAATTGAGCGGGTTTGGAAATCCCTGATTTTTTTAAAGTGGCCAATGCCGTATGGTGCTCCTGTTGGATGGTTCCAATGGCTACCACGTCCATTTCCTGGCGCAGGGTTCTATAGCTCACAATGGCCTCTGCCGGAGCAATGGCCACGTGCACCTGGCCACTCACCAGCAACTTCATCGGAGAAGCAAAAGACTCCGGTTCAATGAGTTGAAGGTCCACGCCCGCTTCCCGATACCAACCGCGTGCCAAAGCCAGATACATGCCCGCATGGAGCACACTCGGCATCCCTTCAAGCGCAACCCGGATGGTTTTCATTCCACATAGGAACAAGCCATCGGCTTTTTGGTTTTATCGAATTTTGGTAAGTAATGCTTCCAGTCTGAGTATTTGTACTGGGGCATCCGGATCCTCTTCGCCTGCAAGGGTTATTTCGTCCTTCAGTTCCCGGATGGATGTTACTGCCACCTTGCGCCAGGGTTTTTGTGCATCTTCCAGCAACCAGGTTTCGAAGTAGTCAATCAGTTCCAGCGCATTGTTCGATTTCAGGTAGCCGATGTAGGTAACCATTTCGCTGATCCTGGTGGATTTAGGCACAAATTCGTTGCGCAGCAATTCCTTCAGGTAAGGAGCTTCTGAATTTTCTGGCAGCAGTTCAAACAACCTTCGCGTCCAAGCTAATGCTATTTCCGGGTAAGGATTCATCACACCGGCGCGGGCATACTTTAACGCCGTAGCGCTGTCTTTGATGCCCTCAATGCCGGCCAGCGACAATGTAATGCTGGAATCCTGAGTGAGTGCGATAAACAGCGGGTCGAACGAGGCTTCCGGCTTGTAGAACGTTGCGCAGCGGCTCAGCCAATGAACGGCTGCAACACGGGTGTTGCGCACCGGATCGTTAAATGCCAGTTCTTGCACCCTGGGAAGCAATAAATCAATGATGGCCTTTTGGTTGTGACTTACGTTCAGACTGTATTCCAGCGCGTTGGCGCGCACCCAAGCATTGCGGTCTTTCAGTCCTGTAAGGAAAAAAGAAGGCAGCAGGGCCGTATCAGCGTCGTCAAAATCTTCAATAGAAACCTGTTCAATGGCAGCAACACGCATCCAGGCATCGGGCGCATAGCGCAAACGATCAAACAGCGGAAGCATTCCCAGAAGCGAAGCAGAATCTGCAGGTCTTACGGGCGTGATGTCAATCGCTACCGGAAGGTGACCGTCGCCATCAGCAATCCACCAGTCGGGTTTTTCTTCCAACGGGATTTTAAATTCATAATTCCCGCTGCTGTTCAGCGCTTCACGGTCCAGCATCAGCGCATGTTTTTGAATCTTGGAACCTTTGCCTGTCCAAACTGAAAGCGGAATCTTTAATGCATCAGCAGAAATTTCGCTGTTGTCATTCAGGCTAAAGCTGAGCAACAAGTGCTTTTCTTCTGAAACATGAATTCCATAAACCTGAAGACGGAAGAGGCTTGGTTGCAGGTACCACTGATCGAAAAACCAGTGCAGGTCCTCACCGCTCACGGCTTCATAGGCCATCCTGAGGTCATCCAGTTCGGCAGTGCCATAAGCGTGTTGGGTCAGGTAGCGCTTCATTCCGGAGAAGAAGAGTTCATCACCCAGATAGCCACGCAGGTGGTGCAGCAGCAACGCGCCTTTCTGGTAGCTGTTCGCATTGAACATGGCGTCGGGGTGGCGGTAGGAATAGTTCACCACCGAAACCTTGTTATCATCCAACATGCCTGCATACCATACCTGCATGCGCCATTGTTGCAGCAGTTCATCGGCGTAATCCTTTCCGTATTTGTGTGCTCTCCACAGGTATTCGCCATACGTAGCGAAGCCTTCATTCAATACCAGGTTGGCCCAGCTTTCGCAAGTTACCAGGTCGCCAAACCAGTGGTGGAAGAGTTCGTGTGAGATGTAATCTTCCTCGGTTTCGTCGAGGTGTTTCCGTTCATCGTGCTGCAGGCGCATGTTGTGCACCACGGCGCCGGTATTTTCCATGGCTCCGCTTACAAAATCGCGCACCACCACCTGATCGTATTTCTCCCAGGGATATGCCACACCGGTAATTTTTCCGAAGAAATCAATCATTTCCGGAGTGTTGCCAAAAACCATGTTCGCATAACGTGCATATTCAGGTTCGGTGTAATAACGAACCGGAAGTTCTTCGCTTCGCGCATCTTCGGTGATGGTCCAGTTGCCAATGGCAACCATGGCCAGATAAGGTGCGTGGGCTTGTTCCTGCTGCCAAACATCCGTGCGCGTTCCATCCCCATTTTTGGTGCTGTACACGAGGCTTCCATTGGAAAGGCTCACCAAGGTATCGGGGAACCGAAAGCTGAACCATTGGGTTGTTTTTTGGTTTGGCGCATCCAAGGTGGGAAACCAATGGCTGTTGCTTTCTGTTTCGCCTTGCGTCCACACCTGTGTAGGCACATCCGGGTCTTCGCCGTGCGGGTCGATAAAGTAAATACCCTGATCGGAGGTGATGGCGCCCCAAGGCTCCTTGACACTTGTTTTTGCCAGCGTACGGTAGCGAAGTTCAATCACCACGGTATCACCGGCGCGCACAGGTTCCTGGAAATACACCGTGCATTTGGTGGTATCGTTGTTTTGGCGATATACCAATGGGCGTGGAGGATCTGTGCTGAGGTACACGCCTTCAATGACCATTTTCTTTGCATCCAGCACCAGTGAATCGCGCGTTTTGGCAAAGGCAGTGAGGCGAAGCCTGGCAATGCCGCTTACGCGTTCTCCCGGAATGTCAACATCTAGCTCGAGGCGGGTATGCACCAGATTCCAGTACCGTGTGGCGCTGGGTTTATAAACTTCAGATCCTGCCGGAACATCTGCGATATATGCTTCGTCGATTTCCGGAAAGGCGAAATCCTGTTCCTGCTTTTTGAATAAACTGCAGGAATGCAGGAGCAGCAGCGCCAGGATGCCGGGCAGGATGCGGATATTCATCAGAATCTGGACAATTGTTCGAAGCGGCCTACGCGGTCCGCAAGTTCCTGTTCGGTAACTTCCAGCAGGCGTTCCGGGCCAAACTTTTCTACACAGAAACTCGCCAGGGCGCTGCCATGTACGATGGCCTTTCGCATGGTGTCAAAATCTGTTTTGCCGTGACGGGCGATGTAGCCGATGAAGCCACCGGCGAACGTATCACCCGCGCCGGTTGGGTCGAATACTTCTTCCAGCGGAAGCGCAGGACAGAAGAAAATGTCATCACCATGAAACAGCAAGGCGCCGTGTTCTCCTTTTTTAATCACCAGGATACGTGGCCCCATGTTTCGGATCACTTTAGCCGCTTTCACCAGCGAATATTCACCGGAAAGCTGACGCGCTTCTTCGTCGTTGATGGTCAGTACATCGGTGAGGGTAAGCGTGTGGCGCAGGTCGTCCATGGCGCTTTCCATCCAGAAGTTCATGGTGTCCATCACCACAAGTTCTGGTTTTTGGTTCAGTCTTTCAATAACCGTGCTTTGTACTTTGGGACTGAGGTTGCCCAACATGATGTAGCGGCTGTTTTGGTAGTTTTCAGGGAGAATGGGGTCGAAGCTGCCCAGCACATTCAGTTCTGTTGCGAGGGTATCGCGGGTGTTCATGTCGAGGTGGTAACGGCCTTTCCAATAGAAAGATTTTTCACCTTGTTTCACCTGAAGCCCGGAGGTGTTCACGCCTCGATTTTTCAGCGTTTCAACAAAAGATTGCGGAAAATCTTCACCCACTACGGCTACCAGGTTCACGTGTTCATGGAGCAGGGAAGAGGCCAGGCTGATGTAAGAAGCGGCGCCGCCAACAATGCGGTCGGTACTGCCAAAGGGAGTTTCGATGCCGTCGAAGGCCATGCTCCCAACTACGAGTATTGACATAAGCAGCAAAATTCCGGTATTTCCGGCAATCCTGCGCGGCAAACAGCTATTGCGTAACCATTTTGAAAAAAATTTCTTTTTGAAGAAGAAAATTTTATTTTTGCAGCCCCTTCTAAGGG
>JBEDND010000031.1:0-6306 GCA_041170785.1 Bacteroidota bacterium
ACTTGCCGTCGGCATGTGCGTAATACACCGGCTTTTTGCCGAGGTGGTCACGAGCAACGGTGAGGGTTTGCAGCTGATGGTCCCAAACGGCAATGGCAAACATGCCTTCCAGTTTTCCGAATACATCCAATCCCCAGCGACACAGGCCTGCAAGGATGACTTCCGTATCGGTTTGGCTCTTGTAGGGATAATCAGACAGCTGTTTCTTCAGCAGCTTGTAGTTGTAAATTTCACCATTTGAACACCAGCGTATAGCGCCCGTCGTGGCTGTGCATGGGCTGATGCCCTTCTGCAGAAAGGTCGATGATGCTGAGCCGCACGTGGGCCAAACCACAACCCGGCGCTGTAAAAATGCCCCGATCGTCGGGACCGCGATGCCTGATGGCATTGTTCATGTGCACCAACCGGTCGTTCAGTCGGAAGGTATCGTCAAGACCAGCTATTCCGTTGATGCCACACATCCCTGCGAAGATGCTTTATTCTAGTGTTTTCCGGAAACCGATTTTCCCATATTCAGGAAGCGCAGTGCCCAAATTTCAGGACTATTGGTGGCGGCCTGTGCGCGGCTTGCTGCTGCCATGCGCACCAGTTCGGCATCATCCATCCTCATGATGCGCAGCAAACAGGCTTTCAGCGCTGCTTTATTTCCTGCTTCGAACAACAAACCGTTCTGTTCAGGAAGCAGAAATGCCGAGGCTGCGCCAACTGCATCCGACAACAACAAAGGATATCCGGCAGCCGCATATTCATGCACCACAACGCCCCAGGGTTCAAAGTTGCTGGGCAGCACAAAAACACCGGTTTCGGCAACAACAGCGCCCATTTCTGCCGGCTGAACAAAACCCAGGTGGCGTATATCGGGATGTGCCACACGGCTGTCCCACAGCGTGCCGGTTCCCGCACACCACAATTCCCAGTCGCAGGGATGTTCTGCTTTGGCTTCGGCAAAAGCTTCCCAGAGCAAGTCAAGTCCTTTGGCCGGAATGTAACGGGCCACACACAAAAACCGGTGCGGAAACTGCGCCTCTTTGGCCGGCATGTGTGCGGAAGCAAACGATTCAAACAGCGCCGTATCGGCAGTATATGCTCCTTCGGTAATCTGTTGATCGCTGAAGCCAAGCCTCCTTGCAAACGAACGCTGCGGCGATCCGGGAATAAACAAGTGTCGGAACAGGCGCGGAAACACCATCGAAGCACCGAGCGCAAGCAAACGCTGCTTGAACGACCCTGTCCAATGGTTGTCGAAGCCGGTGGCCAGAAAAAAATCTTTGCGCAGCTTCCAGGCCGCACGGAGCACCGATTTATTGGTCCAGTCGGCAATAAATACCAGGTCTGGTTTGGCCTGTCGGATGTGTTGTTCCAGTTCGCGGGCGCTGAATTTGCTCCTGTCCACGATGCGGAGCCCGGGCTGTTGCCCGAAATCGAACGGCGCTTCGGGATTTACGGGAAGGCATAAAACCAGCAGTTCATGGCCGGATTGGGCTGCGGTGGCGCGCAAACAGGCCAGCATGTACGGTGCCAACTCTCTGAACACCACCACCACCTTTGCAGATCCTCCTGTATTGTCTGTGTTCGCGTTACCTTTGCCAGACAGGTTTTTCTGTACATCCATGCGTGTTCAATTATACGACCCATCCTGGAAAGAACGGGTAATTGCCCTTACTTTACAGGAATATCCATTCATGTCATCCTGGTTTGTCCAGCGCTTCGAAGCCTTGTATGAACATCCTTATCAGCAGGGCCGTAACCGCATCATTTTGGCTACTGAGGGTGAGGCACTTGCCGGAATGATTTCCTACGTTTACTGGCCCTTGAACAATACTGAAGCAGGATGTCGCAGTTTTCAGATGACTGGACTGCTCGTGTCTCCCGATTTCCGTGGACAAGGAGTATTCAGCAAGTTGCTTGAAGCCATGAAAGAATGGGGTGTCAAAGAAAAAGCTGATTTTATGATTGGTTTCCCCGTTCCATTGTCAAAACCCACATTTGTAAAGAAAGGTTGGACAAATTCATTTGACCTACAATGGTTTATACAACCGCTGAGTCTCTGGGCGGCGCTGCGCAGAAAACCATTCAGTGGAAAAGGCTTCAGCACAAAAGTGCCTGACCACATAAAGGCAGACAGTTATCTTCAAACAGCTGCAGACCCTGAGTTCTGGCAATATCGAGAAGCGTTAATGCCAGAATGGACATCCTATTGGTTTACCTACGACAGTGGGGACCAAAAAGTGTCCATCCAATTCAGAACCGGCATTCGCAAAGGACTCAGCGAGGCCACAATAGGTAAGATTTATGCCGGAAATGCATCTGCTTCAACCATAAAAAATGCCCTGAAAAGGTTATTTGAAGCATTACGCAAAGATGGGAGTATTGTGTTTGTAAGTATTGCCGTGAATCCACAATGCCATTCAGAAACGCTTAAAGCAGTTGAAAAACGCTTCATAAAAATTTCTAAGCGCATACACTTCATCAATATTTGCTTTACTGGTCGCTCAGAAGGTCTTCAACCCGAGAACTGGAACCTGATGCGCGGTGATCTGGAAACCTGGTAAGGATATGCATTATTCCAAACAACTCCACGCCCGCAACCACCTGATTAAATCAGTGTTGGGAAACATGCTGTTTCCGGTATTCGGTTTTCCACATCGAAACGGCGATTTGCTGGTGCTGAACCTGCACAGTGTGCCCCATCGTTTCGCGGATGAGCTGCGGCATTTGATTGAATTTCTGGGAAGGCACTTCGAATTGCAAAGCCCCGCCTATCTGGAACAGTTTTACCACGGTGCGGCTCCCGTGCAAGGCTCGCGGCCTTCGGTGGTATTCACCTTTGACGACGGACTGCGGAACAACTTCCGCGCAGCGCAGGTGTTGGAAGCGTTTGGCATCAGGGGCTTGTTTTTTGTGGTTCCCGACTTCTTTCAGGCTGCCGAAGACGCCCAAGAAACATATTACCGCACGCACATCCGCAACATCATCAATCCGCATTACGACCGGGAACCCGAGGATTTTCGCGCCATGAACATCGAACAACTCCTTCAGCTCAAAGCACAGGGTCACGTGTTGGGCTCGCACAGCATGAGCCATACCATGAGCAAGGAACAGGATCATGACGTGTTGGTGCATGAAGTGGTTCAATCCAAAGAGGTTCTTGACCGTGTATTGCAGCAAAAAACCACCCATTTCTGCGCACCGTTCAACTCGTTGGAGCGTGTTTCTGCAACAGCCATGCAACTCATCCGTGCACATTACAGCTATTTCCACAGCACTTTTCCGGGAAGCAACCTGGAGGAACGGAACCCCATGTTCATCCGCCGGGTTAACGTGGAAGCTTTCTGGCTCACAGGCGCAGTGAAATACGCTTGCAGTGGCCGTGAATGGCAGCGCTGGCGCGAAGATTCCGCGCAATTCCAAACCCTCAGCGAACAACAGCAATAAACTCCCAAACGGATGTTCAGGATATTTTCAGTATTGATGGTCTGCTCCGTATTTATGGACGACTTTTTCTTTTTCCGGACTCCGTTCGACTTTTATTATTACTACCTGATTTATCTGGTCTTTATCATCATGGTGGTGGTGAAGAATCAATCCCTGCACCTGCTTCCGAAATGGTTTACACGGGTAATGGTTTTGATGTATGTGATCAGTTTGGGTGTGAGCAATGTTTATGGTACACTGGGGTTTCACCTGGTGAAGCAGTTTTTGGGCATCACCTATTCGGCGGTGGCCTATTACCTGTTGCTGAAGTCCAACAGCTTCAACATCATGAAGATTTTCAACATATACCTGAGCGCAGCCTTTTGGGTGGCACTTTGGGGACTTATTGTTGAGGCCCTGTTGATTTACGGTATTCCGATTACCAACAAAGTAAAAGCCACCTCTGCCGGTTTATACCGCGTATATTCCATCATGGGCGAACCTTATTTTCTTGCAGTTGCCCTGATGCCTGCTCTTTATTATTGCATTTACAGGATGGTCAGTGAACCTGCGTATCGGTACAACCTGAAAAACCTGATACGCTCCGGCGTAATATTCGTGTGCTTTGTATTGACCTTTTCCTCTGCGGGATATATGGGCCTGGTGCTGATGGTACTCATGTACATGTACAGCGCCAACTACTTCTCCATCATAGAGGGACGTTTGAAATTCTTGCTGATGCCTGTAATCATCATCCTCTTTATAGGTTTCTACAACAACCTGAAAGATGCGTTTTATGAGTTTCAGGTTCGCGTGGACGATACCCTCTCGATGTTTCAGTCCACCGATGGCGGCATCGATGTGAAGAAGATCTCTACCGTAAACTCCAGCACCTTTGCGCTTTATACCAATTACATCATAGCCAAAGAGAGTTTCCAGCGAAATCCGCTCTTTGGTTCCGGACTCGGTTCCCACCCCATCAACTACGACATCACCTTTGCCAAATATTTCCCTGCAGATTTTACAGAGCGTTTTGGCACATTCAACAAGTTTGACGCGAACAGTTTGTTTCTGCGCCTGATGTCAGAAACCGGACTGTTTGGTCTCGTCCTTGTATTCTATTTCCTGTTCCGCTTGTTTATGGGCAAGAAACACATGAAACATCCCAGATTTCGGGAGCTGAACATTGTAAATCAGGGCATTTTTATCCTGATTGTGGTTCGTTTGGTGCGCACGGGAAGTTACTTCGGCAACGGATTTTTTCTGTTCATTTTCCTGTACTACTATACCAAAAGGATTGCGGATGGCAAGGTGCGGGTTCCCTGGCTTCAATACAAGCCCAGACCTACGGCTGCAACTCCTGCAGCGCCTGAAGGGTCAGGCGGCCAATCTGTTTCCAGTTAAAGGCTGCTGCCTTTGTTTTGGAAGCGGCGCCGAGCGCCGCGGCTTCAGGTTCCGTGAGTTTGAGTATTGCTTCAAGCGCTGATTCCAATACTGCTGCGTTTCCGGGTTCAATAAGCCGTCCGTTTTCAGCAGAAACCAACAGCGCCACAGCTCCCACATCACTGGCCACCACCGGAAGTCCGGAGGCCATCGCTTCCAGAATCACCGTGGGCATTCCTTCGCTATACGAAGGACAAACCAGGGCGTAAGCGCTGCGATAAATGCGTCTGATACGCTGTTCATCGCGCAGTGCTCCTTCATAAAATACACGGTCGTGAACCAGGCGTTTGTCTTCAGGAATATCACCAATGAAGCGGAACGAAACCTGGAACCGAGTGTCTTTAAGCAGTTTGGGCATCACTTGATTCAACAGATCCAGGCCTTTTCTCCATTCATAGCGGCCCACAAACAGCACGGTTTTTTCCTTTGGGGAAGCCTGGTTGGGTTCTTCAAACCAGGAGTCATCGATGCCCACGGGAAGCGTGAGGATCCTTTGTGTGGGTGCGATGCGGGCAATGATGTGGCTGAGTTTCCCGCCCAGCGAAACCACGGCATCGGCCTTTTTGATGAGTCTGGCCGCCGGAAGGCGCAGCATGAATCCCTGAACGTTGTTGCGCCAGCCCTGCATGGCCTGAAACATTTCCATGCCGTGCAGGTTGAGCACCACCGGAATGCCTTTCAGTCCGCTGCTGATGGTTTTCCAACCGGCAAAACCCTGCACATACACTGCATTGATGCGCTGTTGTTCGCGCAGCAACACCTCGTGAATTGCTTTGCTGTAGCGGTAATTGCGCAACAGGTAATGGCCTGGAACAGGCGCTGCCGCAGGCCAGGGAATATAAATCGCTTCAATATTTGCCCTTTGTTTTTCGCTGAATAAAACAGCGACATCCAATTGCTCGTGTGGGTGAAAAAGCAAAACCCGTGCACCGGCATCGGCCAGGCTTGCCGCCAGTCGTACCGAATGTTTCTGCATGCCGCCAATGCTCAGCGGAAACAAACCATCGGTGAGCAGGGCTACGCAAAATGGCTCAGGATGTAGCTTGCCTGACGGTTCCATGTGTATTCGCTTAGGATTTTATTCTTGAACTGAAGTCCCATGTTGTGGGCTTGGTCGGGATGCAACAGCAGGTGATTCAGGGCCTCCGACAGCGCCGGAATTCCAGGCTTTACCAGCCAGCCGTCTTTGCCGTGCTCCATCACGTCATTCACCGGACCGTTATCGGGGGCAAGCACCACTTTCCCCATGATTCCGTATTCAAAAATCTTCATGGGGCTGCCGTACCAGTTGCTTTTGGGCATGACCGTAATGTCCATCAGCGAGATGTATGGATACACCTGATGGTGGGGCACTTTTCCGGCAAAAATTACGCGTCCCTCGCCTAGGGTTGCCAGTGCCTGTTTTTTCAAGGCATCTTCATTCATGCCACCGCCTACAATCAAAAGCAC
>JBEDND010000032.1:0-3254 GCA_041170785.1 Bacteroidota bacterium
GAGTCATTCCGTGCCGGTTTTTATTGCCATTGGAAATCATGAAGGCGAATGTGGCTGGCTAAACTCCGCCAATGGAAACAACGTTGCTGTTTGGGGCACCATCGATCGCAAGAAGTATTTCATGAACCCGGAACCGGATGGATTCTACTCAGGTGATACAACCCAGTACAATTATGTAGGTCGTCGCGCCAGCTATTATGCCTGGGAATGGGGCGATGCGCTGTTCATGGTACTGGACCCGTATTGGCATACCAATCCCAAACCCGATTCACTCAACGGCTGGCGCTGGACCTTGGGAAAAAACCAATACGATTGGCTCAAAAACACGCTGGAACGCAGCGACAAAAAATTCAAGTTTGTGTTTGCGCATCAATTGGTTGGAGGAGATCCCGAAGGGCGCGGCGGCGTGGAATTCGCATCCCGCTATGAATGGGGCGGCTATAACCTGGACGGCACTTATGGCTTCGACACCAAAAGACCCGGTTGGTACAAACCCATCCGCGACCTGCTGCAAGAGCACCGTGTAAGCATATTCTTTCACGGGCACGACCATTTCTTCGGAAAACAACAACAGTCCTGCCTCATTTATCAGGAAGTGCCACAGCCCAGCCACCCGAACTTCGCCAATGCCGGACAGGCGGATGATTATGGTTATTTCGAAGGACAAATCCTGCCCAACTCAGGCCATATGCGGGTAAATGTTTCACCCGATGGGGTAAAAGTGGAATATGTACGGGTATATCTGCCGCGCAACGAAACAGCCTCCCGTAAAAACCGCGATGTTTCCGCAAGCTACTATATCGCTGCCCGAAACTGCTACGATTCGCTAAGCACCAATATACCTGTACTTTGGAACGATGCCTACCGCGACGAACTGGTGTATCCCAATCCTTTCAGCCGCCAAACAGAGATCCGATTCGCTGTTTCTAACGATGTGCCTTATAACCTCAGCATCAGCAACCAACAGGGACAAACCGTCAGAACCCTCTGGAACGGCCAAATCATCCGTAAGGGTCAATACCTGATGGTGTGGGACGGCCGGAATGATGCCGGCAGCACACTGAGTCCCGGAATTTATTACGTACAGTTCCGGGAAGCCGGCGGCGCCGTCAAAACCCAAAAAGTTATCCTGCAACCCTAATCGCTATGAAAAGTATACGTTTCCTCCTGCTGGCCCTGTTCGCCGTTGCCTCGCTGCAGGCACACGACATCAGAACCGGCCACAGCAAAGAGGGCCTCCGCACCTGGCACCTGAAAAACGGCAAACACCTGCATGCCTATTTCCTGCTTAGCAGGGAAGATCAGGTGGTGCTGGAACGCCCCAATGGCCACACGGTGAACCTGAAGCTGACCGAACTCTCGGAGGGTGATCGCAAGTTTGTCCAACAAAAAGCTGCGGCCATCAGGCACATCAACAAAAAAAATCTGGCGCCGGTTAAGGCCCCGACCATTTCCCAAACCGCAGCGAAACAGCCGAATTCCGATTCTGCGTCTTTCTGGCTATGGATTTGTCTTGCTGGCTCGCTAACGGGCCTCATACTGGGTCTGGTTTTGAACCGTTTACGCAGCCAAATTGCTTATACCATTCCTTCAAGTTTAAAGTTGTTGCCCACAGGCCGCGCCGCCACGCTTACCCTTTTAGGCGTGTTCTTGGTTTCGGGACTGATGCTGTTTGCTGGGAATGTCCAAACCCGGAAAACGACTTCTGCAGGAACCAACCCGGCGTTCCTCGATTCTGCTTTTGCGCCCTTTAAACCCTCGGTGGCCACACGCTGGGATACAAAGTATTTCTACGTTGAAAGCAATGGAATACCGGCACACAATATGATGGTAGGCATCACCTCCTGGCAACAGCAGGTGCCTCTTCCACAATGCTATAACGGGACCAATGCATGGAGTATTCCGCTGAACCCTGTGATGGCAACAATACCGGTTCCGGTAAACAACAAGCACTTCCTCCGCGGTGCCATTGCCTTGGCTGCGAACGGAATTCCCATCTTCAATCCATATACCAATACCGGTATAGATGCCTTCCTGGATGGACAACTTGACCAATGGGGCGGTCATTCAGGACGGGCCGATGACTATCACTACCACACGGCTCCGATGTTCCTTGAAAACCAAAGTGGTCCGATTACACCCATTGCCTTTGCGCTGGATGGATTTGCCATTTACGGAGCGAAGGAACCCGATGGCAGCGCCATGAAAGCCCTCGACGCCAACCACGGCCACTGGGGGACAGACGGTCGATACCATTACCACGGCAGCGCCGCAGCACCCTACATGATAGGCCAGATGGCCGGTGTGGTTACGGAAGATACCACCCTGCAAATTATACCCCAACCGGTGGCCAAAGGTGTTCGACCTGCCCTTACACCGCTGAAAGGCGCGGTAATCACAGGTTTTCACCCCAATGGCAGCAACGGTTATACCCTCATTTACACGCTGAACGGCGCTACCGATTCGGTGGTGTATCAATGGACTTCCGCCGGCGCTTATACCTACGATTTCTATACATCTTCCGGAAAAACAACTTCAAACTATCAGGGCAAGCCCCCATGTATGATGCCAACGGGAATCAAATACCTGAATGCGGGAAGTGTATTTGAGGCATATCCCAATCCGGCGGCACAAACGCTGACCTTATCCCTCCGAGCAGGCATCCGCCAAGCCGACATCAAGAAAATAGTCATTACAGACCTCAATGGTCGCGTGGTGTGGCAACAAAACGCTTTTGTTGGAACTGTAAATCTTCATGGATTTCGCAGCGGATTATACCTGTTGTGTTTGGAAACACAATCAGGCCGTGCCGTGAAAAGGGTCGTAATACAACCATGAACAGTAAACACCTGGCCTGCGCGCTGCTGCTGGCTTGTGGCAGCTCCTGCCTGCAGGCACAACAATGGCTAAAAACGATGAAACGCCTGCCCGACACAGGGCAGGAAACGAGTTATACAACCACACCCGGAGAAGATGCTGATTTCAAAATCAACCCCCCGGGATTCATCATGCACACGGATAATACCGCAACCGATACCATAACCGGACTGATGTGGCAACGTTACGACGGACCGGAAATGACCGTGGAGCAGGCCCGCATTTACTGCGATACCCTAACCCTTGGCGGATATACCGACTGGCGGATGCCGAGCCTCCTCGAAGCGTACAGCATCCTGAACCACCAAAAAACAAACCCGGCCCTCGATGTCACCGTGTTTCCAAAGTCAACCGCTGAATACTGGTGGACTTCCAAC
>JBEDND010000033.1:0-39412 GCA_041170785.1 Bacteroidota bacterium
TACTGGCAATCATTGGCAGAACATTCAGTCACTTTTTTAAAGAAGTTCAGGAATATTTGGCAAATGAATAATTTTTTATAGTTTTGCGGCCCCGATTGTCCGATGGTGTAACTGGCAACACGTCTGGTTTTGGTTCAGAAGAGTCTAGGTTCGAGCCCTAGTCGGACAACAAAAAACCCTGCATTGATGATAATTGCTGAAAGTGTTAACTTTCAGTGATGAAAGTAAATTCTCAGAGGTATGTCTAGTATCATTAACCCCGTAAAGCTGTTTTCCGGCAGCGCTTCGCTCGACCTGAGTCTGAGCATTTCCGAATATTTCGGCAAAGAATTAGGCCATATGGCCGTAAATCGTTTTAGTGACGGGGAGTTTCAGCCGAGTTTTAACGAGAGCATCAGAGGTTGTGACCTTTTTCTGATTCAAAGCACCTACCCTTCGGCAGATAATCTCCTGGAATTGCTGATGATGATAGACGCAGCGAAACGCGCAAGTGCAAACTACATCACCGCTGTAATTCCCTATTTTGGTTTTGCCCGTCAGGATAGAAAAGACAAGCCAAGGGTTTCCATTGGTTCTAAACTGGTAGCTGATTTGCTCACCGCAGCGGGTGCCAGCCGAATCATGACGATGGAACTACATGCACCGCAGATCCAAGGGTTTTTCAATATTCCTGTGGATCATCTGGAAAGTGCCATCATCTTTATTCCCTACATCCGCAGCCTGAATTTGCCCAACCTAACCATCGCTGCTCCTGATGTGGGTGCATCAAACCGAATCCGGGAAGTGGCCAAACAGTTGAATGTGCCCATGGTGATTTGCGATAAAGAACGCCGCAGGCCCAATGAAGTTGCGAACATGACGGTTATTGGCGAGGTGAAGGATGCTGACATTGTGCTGGTGGACGACATCATCGATACCGGAGGCACTTTGTGTAAAGCAGCGCTAATGCTTATGGAAAAGGGTGCAAGAAGCGTCCGAGCCATGTGTGCCCATCCAGTGCTTTCCGGAAAGGCTTATGAGAATATTGAAGCTTCGGCACTTGCGGAACTGGTGGTTACCGATACCATTCCGCTGCAGCGGCACAGCGATAAAATAAAAGTGCTGAGCGTGGCTCCATTGTTTGCACGCGCCATCCGCAATGTGCATGAGTTTGGAAGCATCAGTTCGCTCTTCCGCATTCCTCAGCCCGTGCAAAGCACATTGAACCTGAATCAGAACAATCAGGGTAATCCCTGACCCCTCAAAACATAAAACGTAAAAAAATGAAAACCATTCTATTGAAAGCAGAATCGCGCCAGTCGCTCGGAACCAAAGAAGCAAAAGCACTGCGCAGCGAAGGCAAAGTTCCCTGCGTGATGTACGGCATGGGTGAACCACGCCATTTTGCCGTTTATGCCGCAGATTTTACCAACTTGGTGTACACACCAAATGTATACAAAGTGCAATTGGATATTGATGGAACACATCACAACGCCATCATGGCTGATATTCAGTTCCATCCTGTTTCTGAGGTGATTTTGCATGCCGATTTCTTTGAAGTAGATCCCAACAAACCGGTGCTGATGAACATCCCGGTGCAAATCGAAGGAAATGCTCCTGGTGTGCGCGCGGGTGGTAAACTGGTGAAGAAAATCGCCAAGTTGCGCGTTCGTGGACTCATTGGCAATTTGCCTGATGCCATTCCGGTTAACATCGACACCCTGGAAATTGGTCAGAGCGTTAAAGTAAAAGACATAACCGTTAGTGGCTTTGAAGTGCTTGATGCCAAAGAAAATGCAATCGTAAGCTGTAAAATTACCCGTGCTGCCATGCAGGCAGAGCAGGCTGCAGCCGCAGAAGCCAAAGGCAAGAAATAATCAGCTTAGGGCTGAACTTCAGAAGACCCCGGTTCCTCAGTCAGGATCCGGGGTTTTTTATGGATTGTGCTTAGTTTATACCTCAAGGCAAGACCAATTCCGTACTGTGAGGCGAAGGTGTTGAATCCGGTTTTATTACTTCCATCGAAGCGCAAAGTGACTTCTGCCTGTAAGGTGAATTTGGGTCCAAGTTCTTTACCCAAACCCATCCTGATGTAAGGCATCATGGAAAAGGCAGGCCAGCTTCTGTCAGCCCCACCACGTACTTCCCGGTCCTGAAAATACTCCACCTGCGCAGTTCGCCATATGTTTACAAATCCGGCCTGAACAAAAGGATGTACGGTTTTAGTTCCCGCCAGGTTTAAGCCAATGCCCACAGGAAGGGTGAAGGTTTTTACCAGGGTTTTTTCGAGCAGCCCGCGCGTCGTTTGGATGTATGGCCGGTAGCTGGCTTCTCCCTGAACGAAAGCCGCCTGAAGGTGCAGCAGGTAATTCAGTTCGAAACGGGTTTGAATTCCCGCGGACCAGCCTACGGTATTGCTTGTGGTATAATCGTTGCCCAGCGACTTTCCGTAGTAAATACGGTAGTTGTTGAAATCAGCGCTGCCAGTCGGTCCAACAGAAACCTGAGCGTTTAGTAGGCCTCTGATACAGAGCAAGTAAAAAAACAGAAGTATTTTATGGTTCATCACATCGAAGTAAGGTTCAGTGTTTAAAAAAAGAAAGCCCCGGAATTACGGGGCTTCACTAAAGTAGATTTTGATTTAAAGAGCGGCTTCCATGCGGCGACTCACTTCTTCCCAATGAATCACGTTCCAGAATGCATTGATGTAATCAGGGCGGCGGTTCTGATAATGCAGGTAATAAGCGTGTTCCCATACATCGAGTCCGAGGATGGGCGTACCTTTTACTTCTGCAATGTCCATCAGCGGATTGTCTTGGTTTGGCGTGCTGGTTACCACAAGTTTTCCGTCGTGTACAATCAGCCATGCCCATCCTGAACCAAAACGGGTGGCCGCCGCCTGATTGAACTGTTCACGCATGGCGTCAAAACTGCCGAAATCAGCGGTAATCAGGTCGCCCAGTTTTCCTGAAGGAAGGCCGCCACCGTTGGGCTTCATTACCTTCCAGAACATGGAATGGTTCCAATGACCTCCGCCATTATTGCGCACCGCCATGGAATACTTGCTGATGTTGCGCACCAGTTCCTCCAAAGGCTTGTTGGCATCTGCATGATCTTTCAAGGCATTGTTCAGGTTGTTCACGTACGCCTGATGGTGTTTGCCATGGTGGATTTCCATGGTTCTGGCATCAATATGCGGTTCCAGCGCGTTGAACGCGTAGTCGAGTGCGGGTAATTCGAATGACATGATGGTTGAATTTGTAACTTCAAAAAAACAACAATTATCTCAATTTGGTTTGGCCTTTATGCTGCAAGATGGAAGCCGTATTTCGGTGTTAGTTTTGTGAAGCCAGATGATGTTGTGCGCCCGGAATTGATGGTTGAATACCTTGCTGCCACTCTAGCCCTCTTGGGTGTTGGTTTGATGGTGCTGCGCCAAAGAATCGGCTGGATCATGAATTTTTGCTCCAGTGGCTTGTACCTGTGGATTTTCCTCCAAAGCAAACTTTATGGTGATGCCGGCTTGCAGCTATGTTTCGCCATCATGCAGTTATGGGGTTGGTTTCATTGGAAAAAACAAGACTTCGGGCAATCAATACAGCCTCGACAGCTTAGCTTCGACGGAAGGTGGAACTCCGTGCTTTGTGTCATCGGAGGCACCTCAACCCTGGGATTAATGTTGCTTTACGGTACAGATACCGATGTGCCCTGGACGGATGCTTTTTGTACCTCCGGAAGTTTGGTGGCGCAAATACTTCAAATTACCAGATACCGGGAAAACTGGCTGTTGTGGATTTTGGTAAACCTGATCTACATCCCGCTTTACCTGTATAAATCCTTACCGGCCACCGCATTGTTGTATGCAGTATTCTTGGGGATGGCAATTTGGGGATGGATGCAATGGGGCCAACACATGCGCGGTTCAGCAGCCGTACTTAAGCCTTTACCTGGGCGGCAATGATCTCTTCGTAGCAGGAAACATACTCCTCGAGGATTTTGCTCAGGTCGAACTCTTTTGCTTGTTCTAAGGCATTTTTTCTGAATGCGTGGAGTAAGTCATCATTGCTGAGCAAATCAATGGTATGGCGGGACATGGATGCCACATCGCCTACATCACTCAGATAACCTGTTACACCGTGTACGTTTACCTCGGGAATGCCGCCGGCGTTGCTGCTCACTACTGGAACTTCACAAGCCATGGCTTCCAGCGCGGCCAGTCCAAAACTTTCACTTTCTGACGGCAATAAGAACAAATCACACACGCTCAGGATTTCCTCGATGGCTTCCTGCTTTCCAAGGAAGGTTACGCGGTCGCAGGTGTCCAGCTCGCGACAAATTTTCTCGATGTTGCTGCGCTCCGGTCCGTCCCCAATCAGCAAAAGTTTGGCGGGCATGGCTTTGCCCACGGCGGCAAAAACACGCACCACGTCTTCCACACGCTTCACCTTGCGGAAGTTTGAAGTATGCACCAAAATACGTTCTCCATTTGGCGCGATGGCTTTTTTGAAATGTTCTTTTGGTTTTTTGGAGAAGCGGCTGAAATCAATGAAGTTGGGAATAACACGGATGTCGCGGCTGATGTGAAAATTAGCGTAGGTGTCCTCCTTCAGGCTTTGAGAAACAGCCGTTACGCCATCGCTGTGGTTGATGCTCCAGCTCACTACCGGCTCGAAGGTAGCTTCGCGCCCCACCAGGGTAATATCAGTTCCGTGCAGCGTGGTAATCACCGGGATGTTGATGCCCTGCTCCCTGAGGATAAACTTAGCCAGTAAGGCTGCGCTGGCATGAGGAATGGCATAATGTACGTGCAATAAATCGAGGTGGGCTGTTTTTACAATATCCACCATTTTACTGGCCAGGGCTGTTTCGTAGGGTGCGTATTCAAACAGCGGGTATTTCAACATGCTCACCTCGTGGTAGAAAATATTCTCAGAGAAGAAATCCAGTCTTGCCGGCTGACTGTAGCTGATGAAATGTACCGTATGTCCTTTTATGGCCAGCGCCTTACCCAACTCGGTTGCTACTACACCGCTGCCCCCAAAGGTGGGATACAATACAATACCTATGTTCATGATGATGAAACAAAGTTAAGGCGCTAATGGTTCCGTCTTTTCCACAACGTTTGGTATATGATTCGAAAATGCAACCATAAAACACCGAGCCACAGCAGCAATCCGGGCATGGGGTAAACACTCAGATCCGCACCATCACTGTTGTTGATGACACCTCCGGTATATCCATAAAGCCAAAGCGGAAACAACAACAGGAAAATCAGATTCTGATACAGCCAAAACATTAATTTGGTGATGTGGTAAAACCATAAACTGGCGGCTGTGTAAATGATGAAGAACAACTGCCATTTCCAAACAATGCCGATGCCCCAGAATGAGGTGTCCTTACCCAGAATATATGCGCCCAAAATCCAGATATCCGGTACATCGGGCCCATAGTTACGATAGCCTTCCGGACCAATCTTCATAAACACAAAAGGAGCGGGAAGGCACAACAAACAAAGTATAAAAGCCCGACTTAAGTTCTTTTCCATGCGCTTCAAACGAACACCGCTGACCAAAATTATTTCGCAGCTACTTTTGTTGCATGGAAACCCCCGGTGGCGATGAATACTTCATGCAAAAAGCCCTGCAAATGGCGCAGGAAGCCGCCGATGCGGACGAAGTTCCAATCGGCGCTGTGGTGGTACACAAGGGCCGCATCATCGGGAAAGGCTACAACCAAACCGAAAAACTGAACGACGTGACGGCCCATGCAGAAATGCTGGCCATTACCGCAGCGGCTTCATTCCTGAACAATAAATTTTTGGAGGAATGCACCCTTTATGTCACGGTAGAACCCTGCCTGATGTGTGCCGGGGCGATCCGATGGGCGCGCCTCGCCAAAGTGGTTTATGGTTGTAAAGAACCCAAAACGGGTTTTAGCAAGGAACTGAACACCGAACAACTTGGACATACAACGGTATGCCAGGGACCATTTGCTGAAGAAGCCCGCCAACTCATGAAGGATTTTTTCCGCAGCAGGAGAAGCTGAATGCTGTAGGGTTATCTTTGCCCTATGTACGAATTTCACGGCGACAAGCGCCGCTACTTCGACATGACCCTTGCGGTTACCCAAAAACACATCATCCCATTTATTAGGGAGCAATGGTCTTTTCCCGAGCAGATGGAAGTTTTGGAAATTGGTTGCGGGGAAGCCGGTGTGTTGAAAGCATTCACCGATTTAGGTTATTCCTGCACCGGCATTGAACTGGAAGATGCACGACTGGATCATGCGCGTGCTTTTATGTCTGATGAACTCAAGGCGGGAAAGGTTCAGTTTCTGAATAAGGATATTTACGATACCGACCCTGAACGCGATTTAGGGCGGCGATTTGACCTGATCATCTTGAAGGATGTAATTGAACACATTCCGGATCAGGCGCGTTTCATGCCTCAATTGCATCGCTTCCTGAAGCCTGGCGGTGTGGTGTTCTTTGCTTTCCCTCCCTGGCAAATGCCTTATGGTGGACATCAGCAGGTGCTGCCCGGAAAGCTGGCTTCAAAAACACCATGGTACCATTTGCTCCCGGGATTTTTATACCGCGGCTTGCTGCGCCTGTTCGGCGTGAATGCTTCGGGAATCAACACCATGATGGAAATCAAATCCACAGGCATCAGCATTGAACGATTTCTGCGCATCTGCCGCAAAACCGGATTCACAGCGGCGCACCACAGGCATTACCTGTTCAACCCCATCTATGAATACAAGTTTGGCATCAAACCCCGCAGGCAACTTGGCTTGGTTTCCGCCATTCCCGGCTTGCGTAACTTTCTGACCATGGGCGTATATTTCCTCATGAAGGAACAAAGAACACAATAACAAAGAGTAAGGCTCGTTTTTCTGAAGATTCATCAGGGGAATTCTCAAATCATAACAATATATTCGCAGTTTCAGGCATGAAAACAACATTCAGGATTACTTTACTTTCGGCTGTCGTTCTGCTGCTTTGGCCTGCTGAGGCTCATGCCCAGCGCAGGATTGGCAAACCGCTTCAGGTAGGTGTGCTTTTGGGCGCTTCGAATTATATGGGTGACCTTGCAAAAACCTCGGTGGTGTTGAAGGAAACCAAGCCAGCCGGTGGACTGATTTGTCGTTACGACCTCAACTACAAATTCACCCTTCGGGGAAGTGCACTGTTTGGCACTATCTCTGGTGCCGATGCAAACTACAAGGGCATTGACGCCGGAAGGGAAGCCAGAAACCTCAGCTTTAAATCCAACGTGGTAGAATTTGGCGGTCAACTCGAATGGAACTTGTTTGGTTATGAATCGGACCGGAATTCACTGGCCAATTCGCCATACCTGTTCGCAGGATTTGCCGTTTATAAGTTCAATCCCAAAGCCTATTTCGAATACGATCCGGCCATTTTTACCACCGGTCCCAATGCCATAGACCCGAACGGAACCCTTGCCCAATACGATAAAAAATGGATAGAGTTGCAACCCCTCGGCACCGAAGGGCAGGAAACCACCAAGTACAACGACAAGCAACGCTACAGCCTTACCCAGATTTCTATTCCTTTGGGAATTGGTTACAAGGCGCAACTGGATGATGATTGGGCGCTGGGTATTGAACTCGGACTGCGTAAAACGTTTACCGATTATCTGGACGATGTGAGTACCGAATATGTGGATGATCAGATTGTGGGTGGAGCATACGGGTATCTGGCAGTAGCCATGAAAGACCGTGCCCGTGAATTGGGCAAGCCTTCTGCCATGAACAATCAGAAGCGTGGAAATGAAGATTTGAAAGACTGGTATGTTTTTGGAGGCATTACGCTTACCCGTCCTATTGTTGGCGGGAAAGGGGGATGCTTTAATTTCTGAAGAAAGGTTAATTTTTGATACGAACCGTTGCGGTCATGCTGGTGCTGGGCCAGGGTGTATTTCATACGCTCTGTGCACAACGCTTCTTCAATGGGAAGCGTGAAATGGGCGTGTTTTTAGGAGGCGCAAATTACCATGGCGATGTTGCGCCCAATGTGGTTTGGCGCAATACAGGAGCAGCATTCGGTCCGTTCTTCAGATATAATTTTAATCCTTACGTATCCTATCGGGCACAAGCCACCTATGGCCACATCAGCGCCGCTGATTCTAATTTTAGTCCACAGGCACCAAGAAACCTGAGTTTTCATACAGACCTTTTTGAGGCATCTCAAACCTTTGAGTTTAATTTCCACCGGTTTGGGGTTAATGTGCTGGATAAGAATTTTACGCCCTATTTAAGTTTGGGTATATCCGCATTTTACTTCAACCCCAAAACCAACTACGGCACCGGGCAACAGGCTTTGCGGAGCCACCTTACCGAAGGACAAAAGCGCAGCTACAGTACCTTGCAGGTAGCCATCCCTATTGGTTTTGGGCTGAAATACAACCTGAGCAGAAATTGGGTAGTAGGTGTGGAAGCGGTTTGGCGCAAAACATTCACCGATTACCTGGATGATGTAAAGGGAAGTTATCCTGATTTTAAAAAGCACGAGGATCAATACGGTCAGGTATCCGCAGCTTTGAGTCACAGGCATACAGCTCTGGGAACGGCACCTTACCGGTCAGGAACGCAACGCGGAGACCAACACCTCAAGGATTGGTACTTTTTCCTCGGATGTACCCTCTCATATCGCTTTACACCCGTAATTTGCAGGCTGAATAACGGCTGAGTAATTGCTCAAAGATCAAATCATACCTGAACGGATTCCAAAACATGTTGCCATCATCATGGATGGCAATGGGCGTTGGGCCATGCAGCAAGGGCATTTACGGGCCTTTGGACATGCACATGGTGTTGATGCGGTGCGTGCAGTTACAGAAGCTGCCGCTGAAATCGGAATTTCATACCTCACCCTTTATGCCTTTTCTACCGAAAATTGGCGCAGGCCGCAGGATGAAATCAACGCCCTGATGGAACTGTTGGTGCACACCATCCGCAGCGAAACAGATTCCTTAATGAAAAATGGGATCCGCCTGGAAGCCGTTGGAAACCTCGATCAACTTCCGGAATCATGTAACAATCAGTTACAGGAAACCGTCCACGCCACCAGAAACAATACCCGGATGACACTCATTCTTGCATTGAGCTACAGCGGTCGCTGGGATATTTTGGAGGCCACCCGCAAAATCGCCGCGCAGGTGAAATCCGGAACCCTGCAGCCAGAAGATATCAATGAAGAGGTGTTTAACAATGCGCTTCATACTGGGCGTTATCCCAACCCCGAACTTTTGATCCGAACCAGTGGAGAACAGCGTGTCAGTAACTTCCTCCTTTGGGAAATAGCCTATGCAGAAATGCATTTTACTCCAGTTTTGTGGCCGGATTTCACCAAAGAAGATTTATACACCGCCTTGCTCGACTACCAAAACAGGGAACGACGATTCGGACTTACTCAGGCCCCCATCACCAGCAGCTATTGAACACTTTGAAACGCCGGCTCAAATACGCAACCACCTTTGCCTTCCTGATTTTGTGGGGCATTTCAAGCCCATTGTGCGCACAAGGCGATTCATCGCTGTATGAGCCCTATAATTTTATTGACCCGGAGGAATATACCATCAAAGACATTCGGGTTTCCGGAGCAAAATATATTCAGGAAGCGCTGGTAACCATCTACTCTGGTTTGTCCATCAACCAGAAAATCAAAGTTCCCGGAGATGCCATCCCAACGGCCATAGAAAATCTGTGGAAACAACAGTTTTTCGCCGATATCCAAATTGGCATGAAAAAGCTTCCCGGGCGACAGGTCATCCTCACCATTTATGTTTCTGAACGCAGCAAACTCAGTAAGTTCAGTATTAAAGGGCTGAAGAAAGGAGAAACCAAAAACCTGCGTGAAGAGATTTCCCTGAAAAGCAACATGATTATTACCCAGAACCTGCTCAATAAAACCCGCAAGGAAATTCTGGATTATTATGTCAAGAAAGGATATTACAGCGCTTCGGTGGCCTTCAAACGCGAAGCTGAAACAAACAAACCCAATTTCGAAATCATCCGCATTTCTGTAGATAAGGGCGCCAAGGTGAAGGTGTTTGACATTCAATTTACCGGTAATGAACAATTGACCGATGCCGAGCTGCGCCAGGTGTTCAAAAAGACCAAAAGGCTCTACAAGAAATGGAACGTCCTGGCGTCCAGTAAATTCATTGAAGAAAAATACGAAGAAGAAAAAGCGGGCATTGAAGAAAAATACAATGCTCTGGGATACCGTGACGCCAGGGTGTTGTACGATTCTGTCATTCAGATTTCGCCCGACAGGTTGCTGATTAGTATTGGTGTTACAGAAGGAACCCGTTATCGCTTCAGAAACATCAGCTGGCGCGGCAATACCAAATTCCGCAGCGGCATGCTCGACACATTGCTGGGCATTAAAAAAGGCGATGTGTACAATCAGGCATTGTTGCAGGAACGCCTGTTTGCCAATACGGGTGGTTTCGACATCCAAACCCTCTATATGGATGACGGATACCTGTTCTTCAACATGCAACCCGTGGAAGTTGCAGTAAGTAACGATTCCATCGACATGGAGATTCGCATCTATGAAGGCGAACAGGCTCGGGTGAATCGCGTAACCATCAGCGGAAATACGAAAACCAGCGACCACGTGGTGCTGCGTGAAATTCGCACCAAGCCGGGCGATAAGTTCAGCCGCAGCGACATTCAGCGCACCATGCGCGACCTGGCACAACTCGGTTACTTCGATCCGGAACAAATGGGTGTGGATCCTGTTCCCAACCAAATGGACGGAACGGTGGACATCAAGTATAAGGTTTCCGAAAAACCCAGCGACCAAATTGAACTTTCCGGAGGCTGGGGCGCCAATGGCTTTACCGGCAGACCCGCATTGCTTGGAACCGCAGGCATTACACTCAACAACTTCAGCATACGGAAGATGGGGAAACCGTCATTGTGGAATCCGATTCCCAGCGGCGACGGTCAGCGGCTTTCCCTGCGTGCACAAAGCAATGGCACGTTTTACCAGGGTTATAACTTCAGCTTCACAGAACCTTGGCTGGGTGGCAAAAAGCCCAATTCGTTTTCCGTAAGTCTGTTTCACACCATCAACGCATACGATTATGCCGTGAAAACAGACCCCAATCGCCGCGTGCTGATGAATACCGGTGCCTCAATCTCCTTTGGAAAAAGGCTGCGTTGGCCCGACGATTTCTTCTCCATGCAATGGGTGTTTTCTTTTCAACGCTATCGCTTTCAAAACCTTTCAGGTTCAGGATTTGGTTTCCCTGCGGATTTCAAAAATGGAACGTCCTATGTGCCCAGTATCCAATTTGTGCTGACCAGAAACTCTGTTAGTGCGCCTATTTTTCCTGAAAGCGGAAGCCAGTTTACCTTCAGCTTGCAGGCCACACCTCCTTATTCCGCGTTCAGTGGAAAGGATTATGCCAACATGCTACCGGCAGATAAATACCGCTGGATAGAATACCACAAATGGAAATTCGACGCCAACTGGTACACGCTGTTGTTCAAAAACTGCGTACTCAGTACCCAGGCGCGATTCGGATTTCTTGGATTCTATAACCGCGACCTGGGCATGACCTTCTTCGAACGCTTCAGACTCGGTGGCAGTGGCTTGTTTGGCTTCTCACTGGCAGGTACGGAAATCATTTCTCAGCGCGGATACGACAACTTTACAGTGAGCGATGCAGCCAGCCGCAGCGAAAGTGGTGTGCCCATCTACAATAAACTCACCACAGAGATCCGCTACGCCATCACCAAGAATCCTACAGCAACCGTGTACGGTCATGTATTTGCAGAAGCCGGAAACGCATATGTGAATTTCAACAGCTACAATCCATTCCAGGATTTGCGCCGCGCCGTTGGTGTAGGTGTGCGCCTGTTCATGCCGATGTTCGGTTTGATTGGCTTGGATTACGCTTATGGCTTCGACTGGCGACTGGTATCCGGAAACAGCAAACCGGGTCAATTCCACTTCTTCCTCGGCCAGCAATTCTAAAATTTCTTCAGAAGGCTTCGCCGAAGGCAACATAGAAACCGCGTTGACCGGCCAATCCAAGTGCGTAGTCAAAGCGCAGGTTTACATTGGCGCGGCGATCGGCTAAAAACCTGAAGCCAAGCCCTCCATTGGGTTTCAGTAGAAAGGCTTCGCCTGAGTGCCGCATCCAGGCATTTCCAACACCGGCAAATACCGTAAACCCCGTTCGTTTGCCCAGGCTGCGCCTCCATTCTGTTTGCAGGCTGGCCAAACGTTCCCCGCGAAATCTTCCGGTAAAATAGCCACGCGCCGCATCACCTCCATAAGCGGGCAGCTCAAAAAAAGGCGCCTTGCTGCTTCCTGTTTGCACATAAAGACGCAGCGCCAGGGTTTGGTGTTTCTTGCTGAAAAACCAACGGCTGTCCAGTTTGTGCGTTACATAGTGCACCCCTGTTCCTGTTCGCTGCACCCCGCCTTGCCAGCGCAACAGCATTCCTTTGGTTGCATGGAGCAAATTGTCGCGGCTGTCGTGGCTGCCAATCAACGAAATTCCCAGAACCCTTCCGGCATGCAGTCCCTGCCAAATACCGGAATCGCCTTCCATGTACCGGAGTTTTTGAAGGGAAGCATACCTGAGTGCAGCACCTGCGAATATTTTATTGAAGCCTATCCGCTTCAGATATTCAGCCTGAACATCTGTTTTTTGCGCCTGGTAGCGCGTTAGAGCTTCCTGTGGTGTTGTTGATCCGGGCCTCCAATAATAATCGGGATAACGCGCGGTAAGGATGTTTCCTGAACTGAAACCGTAGTCTCTTCCGAAGTAATAATCCCAGGAAGCGCTGAGCATGCGTTGACGGTTTTGGGTGAAATTGACTTCGAGTTTTGCTGCGGACAATCGATGTTTGGGGCTGATCTGGAAGGGCATCATCACTACGGCGCCTGCATAAAGGCGTGTTTCAGGTGCATATCCAAGCGTTGGAACGGGCAGAAAGTGAACGCGTCGGGTGCTGTCGGCTGCGTTCCCCGGTGCGCAACAAAGCCATGAAAGCAGGGAAATCAGAATCAAGCCTTTCAGCCTACGGGCAACCATACATCAGCTTTGGCTTTTCCTTCAGAAATGCGCAACAGCATCGTCATGATAAAGTCAGCCCGTTTTAAGCCCGCATCGCGCAGCATTTGTTCCACACCGCGTTCACCGGCTGTAACCAGATACGCCAGATCCAGGGTCCACTGATGTTCGCGTACAAAAAGCAATTTTAATTCTGTCGGGGTTCCGTCAACCATCAGTTGCGCCCAGGCCGTGTCGCGGTTCACTTCAATTTGGCCTAATTCAGTACCCCTTTGGCCAATATTGCCAATCATGCCGGAATTGATGGCATACTGCAACAGTGAAGTTCCGGTCATCACCCTGATTTCCGAATGCGGTACACGCACACGCAGGGTTAAAACCAGCAACTGACGCATCACACCCTGCGTGGAAAGTTGTTGTGAGTCAGCAAAACGGGCCAGGAGCAGCACAGAATCGTAAAAGCTGAGGGAGTTGCGGCTGAACAAACGGAGTGCTGCATTGGCATTTTTAGCGCTAATGGCTTCTTGGTATTGCCGGAAGCAGGTGTTCACTGCTGCAACATCGTCTTGCGCATTTAAGGCAGATGGATGCAGTCCTATGCCTGCAGCAAACAACAGTGAAAGCAACAATCGTTTCATCCGCAATGGAACCTGGTTCATCAGTTTCAGCTCGCCTGTTGTTCATCCAGCACAGCTGCGATGCCGGGAAGCACTTTCCCCTCGAAATACTCAAGCAGCGCGCCTCCGCCGGTGCTTACGTAGCTAACGCGGTCAGCCAGCCCAAATTTGTAGATGGCCGCAGCGCTGTCACCTCCGCCAATGAGGGTAAAACTGCCGGCATCGGTGGCTTCGGCAACGGCTTCAGCAATGGTTTTTGTTCCCTGCGCGAAGTTGCTCATTTCAAAAACGCCCATCGGGCCGTTCCACAATACTGTTTTGCTGTCTTGAATAACCTGACGGTAGGCTGCGGAAGCGTCCGGGCCAATATCGAGGCCCATCCAGCCATCTGGAATGCTGTTGCTCGGTGCGTTTTGAATTTGTGCATCATTGCTGAATGCATCCGCACAAATGCTGTCTGCGGGCAGCAGGATGCGCACATTTTTTTCCGCTGCGCGGGAAAGGATTTCCCTGCAGGTATCCAGGCGTTCGGTTTCGCAAAGGCTGCTGCCAATGGCGCCGCCCTGTGCTTTGAAAAAGGTATAGGCCATACCGCCGCCGATGAGGATGTTGTCGGCAATCTGGAGTAGGTTTTCTACGATCAGGATTTTATCGCTCACCTTGGCACCACCAACAATGGCGGTAAAGGGACGAGCGGGTTGTTCCAGCACCTTTTTGGCGTTGGCGATTTCAGCGGCCATGACATAGCCGAAGCATTTCTTTCCGTGGAAAAATTGCGCCATCACAGCCGTGGAAGCATGTGCACGATGGGCTGTTCCAAAGGCGTCGTTGATGTAAAAATCGCCCAGGGCAGCCAGTTTTCGTGAAAACTCCAGGTCGCCTTTTTCTTCTTCTTTGTAGAAGCGCAGGTTTTCCAGCAATAACACTTCACCTGCTTTTAAATCCGCTGCCATCATGGTGGCTTCACTTCCGATGCAATCGGGTGCGAAATGAACCGGAACACCGCCCAGTAGGCTGGAAAGTCTTTCCTTCACGTGTATGAGCGAGAACTTCTCCTCCGGACCGTTTTTCGGTCTGCCGAGGTGGCTCATCACGATCAGGGAACCGCCGTCAGAAAGGACTTTTTTCAAGGTCGGGATGGCCGCGGCAATGCGGCTGTCGTCGGTGATTTGGAAGGAAGCATCCAGCGGTACGTTGAAATCTACGCGGATGAGGGCCTTGCGGCCGGCAAAGCTGAAATGGTCAACGGTATTCACGTGGCAAAGGTACGGCGCAGCGCTCACCGCAAGTCACCTTTCACATACAAGAGGATGAACTTCTGATTTCTATATTCAAAAACGCGGTTTCCTACCGTAACCTGTTGTCCCTCGCGTGCCTTTACCGGATCAAACCAGCCTCCACCGGGAAACATAAGCTTGCCACCGGTTCGGCGGGCGATGTCCACCATTTGCGGATTGATGGAGTTGTTTACGCCACACAACAGCACGTTTACAGGTTTCTTCACTTTGGTAATGAGCCGAATGTCTTTTACAGGTGCCTGATTGTCGGCAAACATTAAAATGGTATCAGCCTGAGGATATACTTCTATGGCTTTGAGGATGGCTTCTACGTTGTTTTCGGCCAGATCGCCGCCGGTTCCTTTACCCATAGCTCTGAAAAGCACAGATTTCAAGGTGTCTAAATCGGTGTTTTGCACCACGTATACCCCCCCTGTTTTTCCGGGAACCTTCCATTCATCAGGCATATTGTCGCCGTCGTTAAAGAACACAAAACGGCCTTCCTGCATGAATTGCGGTTTCAATTGCAACCACAATAAAACCTGTATGGTAAAAGGCGACATGCTTCCGGTAACATCCTGAACCAATGCGTATTTTTTGAGTGATTTGATTTTGTTCAGGGTGTTTAAAACCATCGTATCGGGAATGGAATTCGGATCAAAGGTTTTGGTATGTACGTCGTAACCGCCGGTGCGGCTGCGTTCAATGCTGTCTTTCACTATCTTCATTTCCGCTTTGCGGAACCAAATACTTTTATGTTCAAAGCGCAGGCCCTGTTTCAGCTTTGTTTTGCTGCGCGGCAAATACAAACCTGTCGGTACTTTTCTTTTTTTGATTTTGTAATCGATGTGCAGCGGTACATGGTATTGAGTATCGCGCACCAGGCTCAGTACATATTCCATGTTGCTGATTTCCTGTGCGGTTTCTTTGGAAGGCGCCACATCTGCCGTGATGACCACAAAGCCATGGAAACAACGCGCGGCATTGTCGCGGGTGATGGCGTTCCGCTGTTCCAGAATTTCCCATTGAATGCCTGCTTTGTTCATGATTCCCGGCAGTTTTTTTTCCAAAGCTTCAAAGCGACGTCTGTTCAACTCCGGCTGGTCAAAGTCTTCCAATTCTTTGAAGCGCGTGTACACCAGTTTGATGCCCACAATGCTGTCGATGTGGAGCTTCTTGAAATCGGCAGGGTTGGTGAAGGTGGCACCCGCAAAATCCATGTGCAACAGTCGGGTTTCGGAAGGAAGTTTATCGGTACTCAGTTCACCTACAATGCCCGGTTTCAGGGCCATCAATGTGCGGAGTGATGAAGACTGTGTGAAACACAATAAGGGAAACAGAAACGCAGCAAAAACACCAAAATACTTGCTCATTTTTCAATCAACGCCCAAAAATCCGTTTTATTCTGCTCAAAACAGGTCTTCGAAAGGGATAAAAATGTATGTATGCTTTTTAGAAAAGGAACTTTAGCACGTGCCTGCGCAGCAAAGGTCAGGGTGAAATCTGTTGCCATGTGTCTGGCAACAAATACCAGACAGTTGGCTCAAGATATGGACACAGCTCGGCAATTAAAGTAAAGCACAATCATTGCCTTTAGTTTTTAATGCTGTGTATGCCATTTGGGTAAATCTTGCTGTCTGGACTTAATCAAATACAGGCTTCAGGAAAGATCCATCAGGCTGTGTACCATTGGCGCGCGCTGCACATGAAATCCCTCTGCGAATGCAACACTCGAAATACGTCCCATTTCGCGTGCACGTGCTTCCAGGAAGTGGATGAAGTCTTTGCCTGAAATAGGCGTTTGCGGTTCGTTTGCGTTGGGGTTGTGAAACTGTGTGGTAAAGGCTTTGATGGCCTTCATTTTCCCTTCCCAAAAGGGTGTAATGTCCACCACAAAATCTGGCTTGGCATGTCGATCCTGAATGTAATGAAACACCTGATCCGGGCGCCAGGCTTCCTGGACTTCATCTTCCAGCCAAGTTTCTATGCGGCGTAAACCTGAGAGGAAACAGGCACGGGCCACCAATTCCGCGGCGCGCCCGTGATCGGGGTGGCGGTCGGACAGCGCATTGGCAAGAACCACGCGCGGCTGGTACTTACGGATGATGCGGATGATTGCCCGTTGATGTTCCTCATCATTGGTGAAAAAACCGTCGGCAAACCCCAGGTTTTCGCGGGCGCTCAATCCGAGGATCAAAGCAGCTTCTGCAGCTTCTGCAGCGCGTGTTGCTGCATTGCCCCTGGTGCCCAGTTCACCGGCAGTCAGGTCAATGATGCCGATGCTGTTGCCCAATGATTTTTGCTTCAGCAAGGTACCGGCGGCGCTCAGTTCCACATCGTCCGGGTGGGCGCCAAAGGCAAGGATGTCCAACTTCACCGCTGCTGCCATTGGGCGTTCTCGCTGTAAATCAATGCGGTAACAGTGCTTCCTACGGCTTTCAGTGTTGCCGGATCTACGGAAGCAAGGTTGTCGGATTTTGTATGCCAGTATGCCGCAAACTGACTTTGGGTATTTGGATCGTATTGGATAATGTCCACCATCGGAATGCCCAAAATACCCATCACGTAAATATGATCGTCCAGAATGGGGCCGCGATCCATGTTGATGAAGTGTTTACCGTAGCCCAAGGTTCCTGCGGTATTCCAGATGCGAAAAACCAGATCTCTGGCCCGGCCCAGGCTGTTTCCTTCCCAGGCAAACAGGGCATCTTTTCCGCCCACCATGTCCAGCAAAACACCATACATGGCTTTGTAGTCAGGCACATGCGGATTGTTGGCCCAATACTGAGAGCCCAGGCAATACGAGTTTTTCACTGCTCCGGAACGGTCGCCCCAGTCTTCTGCATCAAAGAAAATGATGTCAATTCCGATGTTGGACAGCGGGTTTTTTTGAATCATGGCGGCCATTTGGAGCAAAACACCCACACCGCTGGCGCCATCGTTGGCACCGTCAAAAACGGCACGAGGTTCATTGGGGTCCTGGTCGGCAAAAGGTCGCGTATCCCAATGCGCACATAACAGGATGCGGTTTTTGGCACCGGGGTTAAATATGCCAATGATGTTTTTCATCACCAGCGGAGTTCCATCGTAAGTGGTGTCTAAACCTTGTTGCACCATGACCGTATCGCAAAAGGCGTCGAGCTTCTGGAACAGGTATTCCGCGCATCGTGCATGCGCACGGCTGTTGGGTATTCTCGGGCCAAAGGCTACCTGTGCGGCAACATATTGAAAGGCACTATCGCCGGAGAAGGCGGGATGGGGTGCAATCACCAGGGAATCGGTGGCATTGACTTCTGCTGCCTGATCAGACTTCTTTCCGGAAGTGCAGGCGCTGAGCCAAAGCAATCCCGCAACCGTTGCAAGGAAAAACCTATTGGACTTTTGGAACATGGCAGGGCAAATTTAGTCAAAGCGTACGCGTCGCCACGTGTTGATTGGCGCAAAGCGCTTCCAGGGATATGCACCATTCGATTCAAGGCTTGCCTTCACCTGTAAAAAAGCGGGCTCTGTCAAAAACCTAGCGCGTGTTTCCTTGTTTGATAGGAACATTGCATCGCATGAGGTTACTGCCATTACTGCTGTTTTTTCTATTCCTGCTTCCCGAATACAGTCTAAACGCCCAAAACATCACCATCAGTGGTTATGTGCGGGAGGCCAGCAGCGGAGAGGAAATCATCAATGCCCAAGTTACTGAAGTTCGTTCCCAGAAAAGTGTTTCCACCAACGCCTACGGCTTCTTCAGCTTGACGGTGAGTGCCGGACGCGTGGAACTGCTGGTGGGTTTTGGTGGTTTTGATACCAAGGAATTTACCTTCAGCTCCCAAAAAGACACAAGCATTCTGGTAGAGTTAAACAAGAGCAGCCAGCAGCTCGAAACTGTAACCATCAAAGGCCGAGGAAAGCTCGACAATGTGCGGAAGATAGACATGAGTACCAACCGCCTCAGCGGACAAGCCATCAAAAAAATCCCGGCTTTTTTAGGGGAAGTGGATGTGGTGCGGTCCATACAACTGCTGCCCGGCGTAAGTACCGTGGGTGAAGGTTCCAGCGGATTTAACGTGCGCGGCGGAAGCACGGATCAGAACCTCATCTTGCTGGACGAAGCGCCGGTTTTCAACAGCAGCCACCTGTTCGGCTTCTTCAGCATTTTCAACCCCGATGTGGTGAAAGATGTGCAACTGGTTAAGGGAGGCATCGGTGCCAATTACGGAGGTCGACTTTCATCGGTGGTGGATGTGCGCAGCAAGGATGGCAACAAAAAAGAATTTGAAGGCAGTGGCGGCGTGGGTACCATCTTCAGCCGCTTCAGCGTGGAAGGTCCACTCATCAAAAACAAAGCCTCGGTGATTCTGGCTGCGCGAAGAAGTTATATCGACGTATTGGCCAAACCCTTTCTCCTGGGGAATGAAGACTTGAAAGACAGCCGCTTTAATTTCTATGACCTCAGCGGAAAAATGAACTTCACCCTGGGCAAGAAAGACCGTTTGTACATTGCCGGCTACAAGGGTAACGATGTTTTTGGTGCAGGAACCCAAGTGAAGTTTATCTGGGGAAATACCACCCTGAGCACACGCTGGAATCACGTGTACAGCGATAAGCTGTTCATGAACCTTACCTATTTCTATTCAAAATACGATTATAACCTGGGCTTTGGCGACCGCGACAACAGCTTCGACTGGTACAGCAACATTTTCAACTACAGCGTAAAGCCTGAATTTACCTGGTACGCCAATGCCAAGAATACAGTGACCTTCGGTGGCCAAAGTACATACTATGTTTTTCGTCCGGGAAGGGCGACGTCACAACAGGCTCAGGGCACGTTTAACTTCAGCCTGCCCGACCGTTATTCCTGGGAAAACGCACTCTATGTGAGCAACGACCAAACCCTGGGCAAGCGCTGGATGTTGCGCTATGGCATCCGCTGGAGCAGTTTCGACTACCTGGGCAGCGGCAAAGCCTATTATTACTCAGAACCACTGTTTGCCGGTTTCCGCAAAACCTTCGACAGCGCAGTCGATTTTGGCCGAAACAAAAGCATGGCATTCTACCAAAACTGGGAGCCACGGATGGCTGTGAAGTATCAGATCAACCGCCAGTCTTCGCTGAAAGTCAGCTACAACCGCATGGCGCAGTACCTGCACCTGCTCAGCAATACCGCCTCTTCTTCACCATTGGATGTGTGGACACCCAGCACCAACAACATCAAACCTCAGCTGGCCGACCAGTTTGCACTGGGTTATTTCCGCAACTTTGGCAAGAATGACGCCATCGAAGCTTCCGCAGAAGTGTATTACAAGGATCTTTTAAACCAGGTGGATTACATCGACGGTGCCGACCTGCTGCTGAACGAATACCTGGAAGGTGATTTACTCTACGGAAGCGGCCGCGCTTACGGTGCAGAGTTCTATGTGAAGAAGAACAGCGGCAAACTCAACGGCTGGGTCAGCTATACCATTTCCAAAAGCGAACGCCGTGTGCAGGGCATCAACAACGACCAATGGTTTCCTACCCGCTTCGACCGGCTGCACAACCTGTATATTGTAGCCAGCTATTCCCTCAATAAGAAATGGGATTTGGGCGCCAGCTTCGTGTTCAGCTCAGGAACACCCGCAACCTTCCCAACCAATCTATATCAGGTGCAGGGTTTGAATATTCCGCACAACACCTTCGGTGCGCGGAACAATGCACGAAACCCAGCGTACAACCGCCTGGATTTCAGCGCGACCATGAAGGGCAAGCAAACCGAAAAATGGCGCAGCGAATGGGTGTTCGGCGTGTATAATGCCTATTCAAGAAAAAATCCCTACAGCGTGTATTTCCGCACCGACCCCAATGATCCCAACAGCTACCAGGGTGTGAAATTCATCGTGGTGGGCGCCATCATTCCCGCCGTGTCTTACAACTTTAATTTCTGAACCGATGATGCGTACATTCAACTTCCTGGCATTGGTTACCGTCCTGTTCCTCACCGCCTGCGAACGTCCATACGACATCAAGCTGGCTGAAGGCATGCCGCAGTACACCATTGATGCTTTTGTAAGCAATTCCGATTCGGTGCAAACCATCCGCATCACCCAAAGCATTCCCTTCAACGCAAATCCGTCCACCATACCCGGTGTGGAAGGCGCGCAGGTGGCGCTTATAGACTCCACCAGCTTCCGGGTGTACTTCTTCAGCGACCGCGGAAAAGGGAACTATACCTTCACACCTTCCCGCAGCACCGGCGATACCTTCCGTGTGGGCCATCAATACGTATTGGCGGTAATTATTGGCAGCGATACCTTCATTTCCGGCAGCACCATGAATCCTACAGCGCCCATAGATTCATTGGCATTGATCAAAGAAGAAGAACGCTTCGGATTGAAAGCCGGATCGTATGTGGAACTCGGTGCTACTGACCTTCCGGGAAGGGGCAATTGCTACTGGATAAAAACCTTTGTGAATGGCGCGCTGCGCGGCAAAATCAACGACCTGAATCTGGCGTATGACGGCGCCTTTAGTCCCAATGCCGGATCGGACGGTATTCCGTTCATTGTGCCTATCAGGTATATTGCCCTCAACGACTTCCAGAATCCCTATGTCAGCGGCGATGTTATTCGGGTTGAGATACATTCCATCACGCCGGAAACATTGTATTTCTTTTCAGAGGTGCAACAGCAATCGCAAAATGCCGGCTTGTTTGCCACCATTCCGTCCAATGTGAAAAGCAATGTGTTTAACCTGAACCCCAAATCATCGGTGAAATCCAACGGCTTTTTCTGCATGAGTGCGGTGAGCAGCCGCAGCGTCGTGATTCCCTGATTTAGGGAACGATATCACTTCCAGGGAAGGTGCAGCACGTCATAAGAACAGGGTTCCTGCACTTCCGGAACATCGCGGTTCATGCGCGCCATGGAAGCCAGCTTTGAAACAGGAAAGGCTTCCAGATCCTGCCCGAGGTATGGCCTGATGCAGGCAGAGGCTTGTTCCTCACTTCCGTGTAACCATACATCTTCGTGCTGCTTGTCCAAAATCAGCGGCATGCGCAGCTTCCCGTTGTGGATGTATGCCAGCATATCATTAGCGGCGCAGGTTACGATATTGAAGCTGTGCATCAGTTCACCGGTTTCCGGGTCCACCCATTCAGCCCAAAGCCCGCCGAACACCATCACAGCCTCATCTATATGCCTGATGAAGAACGGGTATTTGTGGCCATCCTGTTCGCGCCATTCGTAGAAGCCCGCCGCAGGAACCAGGCAGCGGTGTTGCCTGAATGCTTCGCGAAACATGGGTTTTTCCGCAAGTGTTTCCCCTCGGGCATTAAAGGCACGTGCCGACAGTTCCTCTGCCTGTTTCCGGTTTTTTATCCAGGAAGGAACTAAACCCCAGTGCATCAGCTCAATCCGCTCGCTATGTTCCCCGGTGATCACCGGCAAAAGCGGACGATTGAACGCAGTGATGTAAAAATGCATACCCGCCGTCGGAACCTGCTCCAGGTTCAGCCGATCTTTCAGTTTTGCTTTGTTGAAGTTGGTGGCGTAGGAATAGCACATGCGTATTCGAATTACGTGATTCCAGCCTCATGATACAGACCGGATTTAGGAAACGGCATTTGAAGCTATCCGAAGCACTAAAATACTGCATATATTCTCCTGATATTTATGCTTTATTTTAAAATCGCAAGTAGTACAATCGCCTTTTTCCATTTGGTTAAAGATTTCTACTTCGAATATCCTCATGTGTTTTTTTACCATTGACGCTCTATTTTGGTGTTATTATTTCGACTATTGCTACTGATATAATGATTGTTTCAAGATATCCGTAAAACCAAATATGAATAAATTCTGGATGGATATTTTCAGTGATGCAGCTACTTTTCTGATGCTGTGCGCGTTGTTTTATTGGTTCAAAATGTTTCCAAAACACAACACTGTATTCAATCATAAAAGCGACAATAAAGTCTATGCCCAAAGGCCATTTATCATTAGGTATTTCGCTGTATTTTTTGTTGTTTTATACGGATTTGTGATTGTAATGAAAATCATTTTGAAACGATGAACATCCACAACGAATAATTGAATAACACCGAATAACTTCCACGACAAAACCATCACCACATTTTCGGTAAGTCTGATGAAAAGCGGTTCCTTGCAGCTGTTTTGTTTGCACCATTCATGGAATACAGATGCCAACATTAAGCAGTCCCGGAGCCTCAACGCTGCGCGAGACTTGGGTTATGTACTTATTCAGTTTCGGTCATCTGGCTTCAGGCTAATCATAACTGAAGGATGCAGGGTTTTCACGCCATTTGTTTAAACTTGAGGGTTAAAGTTTCATGACCAGACACATATTGATCCTCTGTTCCGCTGCGTTGCTCTTTCCTGCAACGGCAGCCGCCCAGCGCAAGGGAAAAAATGCAGCACCAGCTGCCCCCGTTGTTCCTGAAAAGCCCAAAACCGAAAAGGCAACCATCGCTGCAAAAACCAAGAATTGTTTGCGCATGGAAGGCCTGTTCACCTTGTTCCGCGACAGCACCAACGGAAAGCTGTACATGCTCATCCGCAAAGAACACCTGAACCGGGAGTTCATTCATTTCACCTATACGGAAAACGGTGCTTTGGCGGCCGGCCATCACCGCGGTCAGTACCGTGGAAGTCAGGTCATCAGGGTGCGCAAATATTTTGAAAACATTGAATTTGAAGCCCAGAATACCGGCTACTACTTCAACCCCCAAAATCCGTTAAGCCGCAGTGCGCAGGCCAACATCAGCCATGCCTTGCTGGCCAGTGAAAAAATCGCTGCTGCCGATGAAGCGAAAGGTGAATACCTAATTGATGCCGATGATTTGTTTCTGAGTGAGAAACTGCATCAGGTAAAGCCATCGCCACGTCCCGGCACACCTCCCGGTACGTTTGCATTGGGAAATCTTGCCAAGGGAAAAACCAAATACGATCAAGTGCGCAACTATCCGGAAAATACGGATTTGGTGGTGCAGTATGTGTATGAAAGTCCGTTTGCCAGCGGCAGCGGTGGGGAAGAAGTAACCGACAGCCGTGCGGTTTCCGTGTTGCTGCAGCATAGCTTGATTGCCATGCCGGAAAACGATTTCAAACCCCGCTTTGACGATCCGCGTGTGGGCTACTTCAACGAAACGGTGAACGACATGACCAGCGATGAGGCGGTAAACTACCGCGACCTCATCCACCGCTGGAACCTGGTGAAAAAAGAACCCGGCGCTGCACAGAGTGAACCGGTGAAACCTATTGTATGGTGGATTGAAAACACCACGCCGCTGGAATACCGCGAAACCATCCGTCAGGCTGCTTTACAATGGAACCTGGCTTTTGAACGCATTGGCTTCAAAAATGCCGTACAGGTAAACATCCAACCCGATGATGCCACCTGGGATGCCGGCGATATCCGCTACAACGTGTTGCGATGGACCTCTTCTCCCAATCCGCCGTTCGGTGGCTACGGTCCGAGTTTTGTCAATCCTCGCACCGGAGAAATCCTGGGTGCCGACATCATGCTGGAATATGTGTTTGTGACCAACCGTTTGGTGCGGGAGAAGTTGTTTGGTGTGCCCACCGGATTGGAATTGCACGACCAGGGCCCGCACGCATCATGCTACGCTTCCGATATGCTGCACCTGCAAACCATGCTGGGCAAACAAGCACTGCAGGCTGCTGCGCCTCAGGATGAAGCCGCGCTCAGCAAGCTGCTCACCCAGAGTTTGTATTACCTCATCCTGCACGAAATGGGCCATACCCTTGGCCTCATGCACAACATGAAGGCTTCACAGCTGCTGAGCCCGGAACAACTGAAGGCGAAGTCCGGAATGAATGCCGACCTGATTGGATCGGTGATGGATTATCCTGCCATCAACCTGAATAACCTCGGTGCGGGCGGACTGGACTACTGTCAAACCCGTCCCGGACCTTACGACCTCTGGGCCATCGAATTTGGTTACAGCACAGCGTTGGAAGATGAAGCCGCCGAACAGAAACGTTTAGAACAGATACTTGCGCGCAGCAGCGAGCCGGCACTCACCTTCGGCAATGATGCCGATGACATGCGCAATCCGGGTAAAGCCATCGACCCTCGTGTCATGGTCAACGACCTGAGCAATGATGCCATCACCTATGCGGTGGAACGCACCAAACAGGTTCAGGGAATGTTGGATGGCCTGAAGGCCAGATACAGCAATGGCAGCAGCTATGAAGAACTGCGCGATGCTTTTGCGGTGATTTCCGGAGAATACAGCACCTCAATGGGTATTATTTCCAGATACATTGGTGGTGTGTATGTTGAGCGTGCAGGTCCGGGTACGGCAAAACAGCCATATACGCCGGTAGCTTATGCCGACCAGAAGCGCGCCATGGCAGCATTAAAAGACTATGCTTTTGCACCAGATGCCATGAAGGTGGATGCTGCGCTCATTCCTTATTTGCAGCCACAGCGCCGGGGTTTCAACTTCTTTTCCAGCACCGAAGATCCGAAAATGCACAACAGGGTTCGGCAGATGCAGTTGGGTGTATTGAGCCACCTCACGCATCCCGAGGTGATGCTGCGCCTCAGCGACAGCAGGCTTTATGGCAATACATACAGTGTAAACGAAATGGTTAACGATCTGGTGCAGGCTTGTTTTGCTGCCGATTGGGGCGCGGGCGCCAAAACCAATACGTTCAGGCAGGTATTGCAGGTAAGCGTCACCGAACGACTCATCCGTATCAGTGGTCTGAACGAGAAGAGTGAGTATGATCAACCATCGAAAGCTGCCGCGCTGGCCGCGCTGAATGATATTGCCACAAAAATGAAAGTTGCCGGAGGTGATGCAGAAACCAATGCCCATCGCTTGTACCTGCGCACGCTGATTGAACAGGCGCTTGACGACTGATGCTTCTTTGTGCGCATGAATAAGAAACAACTGGCCCTGGCCTGTGTGCTGATGGCATGTTCCATCGCCACAGGCGCTTTTGGGGCTCATTTTCTGAGGGAAACTTTAAAGGTTGCGCCGCGTGGCCTGGAGGTTTGGGATATTGCGGTGCGCTACCTGTTTTGGAACGCCCTGGGATTGGGTTTGCTGGCGTTTGTGCCCGACATGAAACAACCTGCACGGCTGATCCTGATTGGTGTGCTTGTGTTTGCGCTGACGCTCTTTCCGGTTGCCCTGAACGGACATTTGCCTTTCCGCAGCAGCTGGCTGGGCGCGGTTACGCCCATTGGCGGTGTGTTGATGATTGCAGGATGGCTCTGGGCTGCCCGTAAACTTTGGAAACAGCCGCATGCCTGAACCAAGTACCTTATTCCTGGTGCGGCACGGCAAGGCCGATGAGCCCTGGGATTACGACCACGATTTTGAACGTCCGCTTACACGAAAAGGCAAGCGTGATGTTGTGGCACTCGCCAAAGTGTTGATTCAGGAGCAACGTGTTCCGGACTGCATCATTTCCAGTCCGGCTTTTCGCGCAGCGCAAACGGCCCGTCGCCTGGCTGTTGAACTTGGTCTGGATCAGGAGGCGATTCAATACGAATCGTCCCTGTATCCGGGAACAGAGGAAGCTTATGTACAATGTATTCAAACTTCTGGCAGCCGTTCTATGATGCTGGTGGCGCACAATCCGGTGATCGAAGCATTGATGTTTCGCTTGTCGGGAGGCGCCCTGAAACGCGTTCCCACTTCCGGATGCGCGGTATTTGCCCTGGCTGTAGATGGAAGCGCTGAACTGGTGTTCCATCATTTTGATTGAAAAAAGAATGCTTCTATGGCATAAAAAAAGCGCGGTTTAAACCGCGCTTTTTTTATCATGGTGTGATGCCAGATTTCATTACTCTACCTCAACTTGTGGGGCACCGGAATTTTCGGGGCGGCCTTCAAGCACGGTAGGACCGGGGTTCATTCCCAAAAGGTTCATTTCCCAGATATACACGGCAAATTCTTCTTCAAGACTGCCACCCTGGAAACCGGGCAATGGTCCGGGAATGTACAGTGTACCTTTCGAGCCAACGGGCACACGGGTAATCCATTCCACCAGCGCCTGAATAGGAATAGACCTTACGGGAATGGTGAGCGGGCGCTTCATGTCTTCAGTGTTTTGCAGTACTTTATTGTTCTGATCCTTCACCACAAAATGAATCACCACCGTATCGTTCAGGGTAGGCACGGCATCCTTTCCGCGCGAAGTCATTTTATACTGTGCTTTGGAAGGAAGCTCTTCAATGCCGCTTTTTTTCTTGTTGTCAGCCAGCCATTTATTGGCGGCTTCTTTAACCTTCTTCTCGCCTTCGGCGCGCAGTTTTTGCAGGTAACCCTGGAAGGTTGCATTGGCGCGTTTTTCAGATACATCATAGCCACTGTCTTTCTTGATGCCATCTTCAAAACCTTTGGCAAAAGAAGAGTAGTCGATTTCTTTCAAACCTTCACCTTTGTAAGAGAAGGCGGTACGGAGGCCCAACATGTAGCTGAAGCTATCTAACGGGTTTTTCAGGGTTTTAGAGGTGTTAACGGACTTGCCGCAGGAACCCAGTGTAAGCAATGCCAACAGGGGCAACAATATTTTTTTAGTGGAATTCATGAGAGGTATGAGTCGCAAATAAACACTTTTTCGGGCTTCTGTTTTACGCAATCTGTTTATGCTCCGTAAAGCTGTTCCCGGCGCTCCTGAATGGCTTTATCTTCTGCATATTCTTCATAACTCATGTGGCGATCGATAATTCCATGAGGTGTGATTTCAATGATGCGGTTGGCAATAGTGTTGATGAACTCCTGGTCATGGCTGTGGAAGAGCACGATGCCTTTGTAGTCCACCAATGCGTTGTTCAGGGCCTGAATGGATTCAAGATCCAGGTGGTTTGTTGGTTCGTCCATGATGAGCAGGTTGGGGTTTTCCAGCATCATCTTGCTGAGCATACAACGCACCTTTTCGCCACCACTCAGCACCTTGGCCATCTTCTGGGTTTCTTCTCCGCTGAACAACATGCGTCCCAGAAAACCCCGGATGAAGGTTTCGTCTTTTTCCGTGGAGAACTGACGCAGCCAGTCCACCAGATTGAGGTTCACTCCTTCGAAATAGGAACTGTTGTCGTTGGGAAGGTTGGAATATTTAATAGTTACGCCCCAATGTACAGAACCGCTTGAGGGTTGTGTTTCGCCCCAGAGCACCTTGAACAGGGTGTTCAGCGCGAGCGTATTTCTGGAAAGGAACGCAATTTTATCTCCTTTGGAAATTTTAAAATCTGCTTTGCTGAACAGGGGTTCATTGCCAGCCATGAAGCTCAGGTTTTCCACGTTCAGCACCTGGTCGCCGGCATCGCGCTCGGGTTTGAATACAATACCCGGATAACGGCGTGTGCTGGGCTGAATTTCCTCAATGTCCAGCTTGTCGAGCATTTTCTTGCGCGCGGTCGCCTGACGGCTCTTGGCCACGTTGGCACTGAAGCGGGCAATAAATTCCAGCAGTTCCTTTTTCTTTTCTTCGGCCTTCTTGTTCTGTTCAGAACGCTGCCTGAGCGCCAGCTGTGAGCTTTGGTACCAGAAGGTATAGTTGCCGGTGAAAATTTTGATGCGGCTGTAATCAATGTCGCATACGTGCGTACACACGTTATCCAGGAAGTGACGGTCGTGGCTCACTACCAGTACTGTATTTTCAAAGTTGGCGAGGAAGTCTTCCAGCCAGCGGATGGTTTCCACGTCCAGGTCGTTGGTAGGTTCGTCCATCAGCAGCACGTCCGGGTTTCCGAACAGGCACTGAGCCAGCAACACGCGTACTTTCTGGTTACCGTTCAGTTCCTTCAGCGGCAGTTCGTGGTATTTTTCCGGGATGCCGAGGTTGCTCAGCAGGGTTGCTGCATCACTTTCCGCATTCCAGCCGTCCATCTCGGCGAACAGTCCTTCCAGCTCGCTGGCGCGGATGCCATCTTCATCGTTGAAATCTGCTTTGGCATACAGCATGTCCTTTTCTTCCATGATTTTCCAGAGTTGCTGATGACCGCGCAACACGGTTTGCAACACAGGAACCTCGTCAAATTCAAAGTGGTTCTGTTTCAGCACGGCCATGCGCTTACCGGGTTCCATATCTACAGAACCGGTATTGGGTTCAATTTCTCCGGAAAGAATTTTCAGGAAGGTCGATTTTCCGGCTCCGTTGGCACCGATGATGCCATAGCAGTTCCCGGAGGTGAATTTCAGGTTTACTTCGTCAAAAAGAACGCGTTTGCCGTAACGAAGGGAAATATTGCTTACCGTTAGCATAAATGGGCCGCAAAATTAGCCGTTTTTGCGCGTTAGCGGCGGTTTTCATTTAAATTGCCTTTGATGCTTTTTTTAATTACGCTGTTGCAATTGGGTAATCCGGGTCCGCATTGGTTGAGCCGCCCCGGTTTATTGCTGTTGCCCGGCAAGCCGGAACAGCAAATCGGACTTTCTTACCACGGCAGCCGCAATGCTTCCGGAGGCTCTATGTACCATGCAGGAATGGTGGGAAATCACTATTGGTTAAGCGGACAAATGGGCTTTCATGCTTACCGCAACAGCGCCATTGGTTCCGGCTCGAAAGGACAACAATATCAAGCAGAGCTCCAATTGGCGTACCGGTATAAAAACCAGCCTGAACAAGGCATACTGGGCAGCTTCTGGACCACAGGGTTTCAGGTTTCAAGTTTCAATGCCCAGTCGGAAGGTCTGCGGTCTTGGCGTGTATCGGGAAATCAATACATGCCGTACATCGCAGCAGGTATTGCGCTGCATCGGGGCATATTCACCTTGCAATTGGCTTTAAAAGGTGGCATGAGCAGGGTTTGGGCTGCGGAATTGAAGCAGCTGAATCCGGATTATACATTCTCGGACTTTGGTTTTACGCCAGGAAATTGGCAGCCGCAGCTCAGCCCTTCGGCCACGCTGTTTGCCGGCAGAAATCGAGTGCGTTGTTTCTTGGGAAGTACCGCACAATCCAATGGGGATTCATGGCAAGGACCTTACCATCATTTTGGCATCATGTGGAAGCCAGCCCGGGAGCAACCCTGAATGATTACTCGAACTTCTGGGTTGCAAGAACCATCTTGATGCCCAGCTTGGTGCCAATTTGCATCACGTCCACCATGTCCTGAACCACCAGATTCTTGTCTACACGCAGCACAATGTTCATGCTGTTATCCGGGTTGCTCGGATCGGCATTGGCATCGCGCAGCGCAGTGAGTTCCTGTTCCAGGTTTCCGTATTCAATTTCGCGCTGGTCGATGTAATACTTTTTCTCCTCAGTAACGGTGAGTGTGTATTGTTTCTTCTTAACGTCCTGAGTGGTTTTTGCCTGCGGAAGCTTGATGGGGATGATGTTCGGATTGGCTACGGTGGACACAATCAGGAAGAACAACAACAGGAAGAACATGATGTCGTTCAGGGCCTCTGTGCCCACTTCAGCATGTTTTTGCCTTCGCCTCATCATAATCCTGGCTGGTTAAGCAGTTCTTTCACCTGCAGCTTGTTGTCTTCAATGTGCTCGATGAAGCGCTCCACGCGGGCTTCCAGCAACTGGTAACCTACGAAAGCAATCAAACCCACGATCAAACCGGCTCCCGAAGTAATCATCTTCTGATACAAACCATCGGAAATGCTGGAGATGTTGATGTTGCTGTCCAAGGAGATTTTATAGAAGATGTTGATGATGCCGACAATCGTTCCCACAAAGCCCAGCATGGGTGCAATACGTCCGATGAGCGAAAGGTAGTTCAGGCGGTTTTCCATGCGGCTGATTTCCACCTGTGCCTTGTCGTTCATGGCGGTGTCTATATCGCTCAGGCTGGCGCCGAGGAAATTCAGGCCGGTACCAACTACCTGAGCCTGCGCGGTAGGAATGCGCTCGCAGTATTGCTGTGCGCCCTTGATGTTTCCGTTCGCCAGGTTGTCGCGCACGATGTTGATGAGGTTCTTGTCTATTTTTCCGCGCTGGTTCACATACAAGGTTCGTTCGATGATGTAGAACATAGCGATGAAGAAAATCAGACCAAGTGGAATCATCACCGGACCACCCTTCATCACCAGATCGAAGAAGGAGATGGACGATTCCTTGGCGGGTGCAGCTGCGTTAGCGCCGGCCGTTGTATCGGCAGCGGCAGCGGTGATTTGCAGCAGGGTGGCGTATAAGAAGTTCATGTGTTGGTTAGGCAAAAAAAGCCATTTATTGTCATGGAACGCAGGTGCGCACAGAAAAATTATCCGCAGGCATGCACAATTTTGTGGATGCCTGACTGATTAAAGCTCGTGGCCCATGCGGGTCTGCTTGGTGTGCAGGTAGTTTCTGTTGTGTGGATTGGGTGCTACCTTAAGTGGAACATTTTCAACGATTTCCAGACCATAGCTCACCAAACCGGTACGTTTCTTCGGATTGTTGCTCATGAGCCGCATTTTACTCACGCCCAGGTTGCGCAGAATTTGTGCTCCGATGCCATAATCGCGTTCATCCATGCGGAAGCCCAGGCTCAGGTTGGCATCCACCGTGTCCAATCCTTGTTCCTGGAGTTTGTAGGCTCGGAGTTTATTCATCAAACCGATGCCGCGTCCTTCCTGATTCATATACACAATCACGCCTTTGCCTTCCTGTTCAATCAACTGCATGGCCTGTTCAAGTTGTTCACCGCAGTCGCAGCGGCAGGATCCGAATACATCGCCGGTGAGGCAGCTGCTGTGTACACGAACCAGCACAGGCTCATCGGGCGCCCATTCACCTTTCACCAGGGCCAGGTGCTCCTGTCCGGAATTGATTTGCCGGAAGGCGATGAGGCTGAAATCGCCGTGTTGTGTAGGCATCTGCACAGCAATTTCCCTTTTGATCAGGGTTTCGTGTTCCAGCCTGTAGCGAATAAGTTCTTCTATAGAAATAATCTTCAGCCCAAACTTATCGGCAACGAGCATCAGGTCGTCCAGGCGAGCCATGGTTCCGTCTTCGTTTAGGATTTCCACAATACAGCCTGCCGGTTCAAAACCTGCCAAACGCGCCAGGTCGATGGCTGCCTCGGTATGCCCCGCGCGGCGCAGTACACCTTCAGCCTTCGCGCGAAGCGGAAAAATATGTCCGGGTTTTCCGAAATCATCCGGCGTAAATTCCGGATCTATCAAGGCCTGAATCGTTTTTGCACGGTCCTGTGCGCTGATGCCCGTGGTACAACCATGGCCCAACAAATCTACCGATACGGTAAATGCCGTTTCGTGGGTGGCGGTATTTTTTCCGACCATCATTTCCAAACCAAGTTCGTGACAGCGATCTTCGGTGAGTGGCACGCAGATGAGCCCGCGGCCTTCGCGCGCCATGAAATTCACCAGCTCGGGAGTCATATTCCTTGCTGCAGTGACGAAGTCACCTTCGTTTTCACGGTCTTCGTCATCTACTACGATGACGAGTTTCCCGTTGCGGATGTCTTCGATAGCTTCAGCTACGGAATGCAGTTTGATGTCGGACACGAAACGTTAACAGTTAAGCGCCGCAAAAGTCGGAAAAATCCTTCACTGCTGCCCGATTCCTTTTACGGTTTTCAGGTGGTGCAGCATGTCTGCCGTCATGGCATCAAGGTCGAACTGATGTTTCCAGCCCCAGTCGGCACGGGCGTGGCTGTCGTCAATGCTTCCGGGCCAGCTGTCGGCAATTGCCTGACGGTAATCTGGTGCACAGGAAATGGAAAATCCGGGCATCACACGGGCAATGCTGTCGGCAATTTGCTGCGGAGTGAACGACATACCTGAAAGGTTATAGCTGCTTCTGATTTTGATTTGGTCGGCAGGCGCATGCATGATTTCCAGCGTGGCGCGGATGGCATCAGGCATGTATAGCATGGGCAGCAGGGTGTCTTCACGCAAGAAGCAGTTGTGGTGGCCGCTTTGCAGGGCATCGTAATAAATGGACACTGCGTAATCGGTGGTTCCTCCACCGGGAGCGGCTTTCCAGCCAATCAGGCCGGGATAGCGAAGGCTGCGCACATCCAAACCATAGCGCTTGAAATAATATTCCGCATAGCGTTCGCCGGCCAGTTTACTGATGCCGTACACGGTATTGGGATCCATCACACAGTATTGAGGTGTGTCGAGTCTGGGTGTATTGGGTCCGAAGGCGGCAATGCTGCTGGGCCAGTACACTTTGGCTACGCCGGCTTCCAAAGCTGCGTCGAGCACATAGAACAGCCCGTCCATATTCAGCTGCCAGCCCAGCTTGGGGTTCTTCTCGGCGGTGGCGCTGAGCAGTGCTGCGAGGTGGTAAATTTGGTGGGGCCTGAACTGCATGATGGTTTCTGCAACACCTTTTTGGTCCAGCACATCGAGCTTTTTATACGGAACGTCGGCAACATTCCCCACCTCGCGCACGTCGGTGGCCAACACATTTCCATTTCCATAGATACCGGCCAATGTTTCCACCAGTTCAGTGCCGATTTGCCCGCAGGCGCCAATTACCAGAATACGTTCTGACATGAGCTGCAAAAGAAATGCATGGCTCTGAATTTTGGAACCTGGTCAAGAAGGTATCTTTCACACCCTTCATCAGGTTGCTGAGGTATCCAAATACCATAAGCCGGATTTCGGTTAAATTTGCGCATCTTGTCCGAAACCAAACCCATTCTATACACCCTGAAACACATCCGGTTGTTGCTTACGGACAGGCAGCGACGCAGGACCAACCTCATCATAGGCACCGCAACACTCATTTCTCTGGCTGATGTGCTTGGATTGTCGGCAATGGTTCCGGTTTTGATGCTGGCTATTGACCGCAGTTTTTTAGAGAAAAGCAGCAAAATTAGGTGGCTGTTTGAAGCGTTGAATTTTAGCTCCGAGGCGCATTTCCTCATCTTTCTGGTGGTTTTAATCTTATTGTTTTTCCTGTTGAAGAATTTATTGGCCATACTGTTTTACCGTTTCACGCGGAAAAACGCTTTGTCCATCGCCTCCAATCTGGCTTCACAATGTTACCGACACCAGTTTTCCGCTGGTAAGGAACTGCGTTTTGACCATCATGCGGCGCAGTTTTCCGACAAAGTGCTGTTTACCCCTTTTCATTTCGTTACCGGGGTTTATTTCCCGGTGATCAACCTCATTTCAGAGATGGTGGTGGTTTGTACTTTGCTGGTGGTTTTTGGCTTATATAAGCCCATGCTCTTGTTTTTCCTTTGTGGCTTATTCATCCCTTCTTTTTACCTGGTAAACCGCTATACCCGAAATCGGGTGTTTAACCTGGGAAAAACCAGCAGTCATTTCCGGGAAAAAGCTACTCATATCCTTGATTTTGGCCTGCCTGGCTACATAGACATTCGCATCCATAAGGCAGAACAACGCTTTTTTGAAAAGTTCAGGTTGTATCAGGAAGGTTTCACCTCTGCAGGAATCAGAACCGTTAGTTTCCAATTGATACCGGGCAGAATCAATGAGCTGGTAGCACTTGCCGGCATCATCCTGTTGGTTTTTTATGGATATTTCCTCAGCGACAACCCCGGTGATGTGCGCATCACGGCGGCATTGCTTGCCTTTTCCATTTTTCGCTTGATTCCCGCCGCCAATAGGGTGCTGCAGGCCAATCTACACATCAAGGCGCACCATTTTACCATCAAACGGCTGTTGGAATGCAAGGAAACAGAGGGTGGATTCCAGGAGCGCAGTCCGGACGTGTTTCGGGAGCGCATTACCCTCACCAAGCTCAGTTTCAGCTACCGCAAAAGCGGACTTCAGGTGTTTGATGGTGTGGATTTGGAAATCCTCCGCGGTTCCTGTATGGGAATAGTAGGCCCTTCCGGCGCGGGAAAAAGCACCCTGCTGAAGTTGATTATGGGTATGGAAATGCCTGATTCCGGTGCGGTGTTATGTGATGGCCAGAAGATGGAAGAAGGGCTGAATCTTTCTGGTTTGTGTGGTTATGTAAGTCAGGAACCATATCTGTTTCAGGGAACCCTTGCCGAAAATGTTGCGCTTGGGCAGGCGCCGGGAGCTATTGATATGCTTCGGGTGGTTGACTGTTTAAAGCAGGCCGCCTTTATCCCGGCAGGGGATGAAGCATCGTGGCCCTTTCAGGAAATAGAAGACCGCGGTGGAAACCTTTCCGAAGGGCAGAAGCAACGCATTTCACTGGCTCGGGCATTGTACTTTGACCGTCCGGTGCTTATCCTTGACGAGCCGACCAGCGCCCTGGATGAACATACAGAAACACAAGTGCTGCAAACCATCCAGGATTTGCGAAAACACGGAAAAACAATCATCATCATTGCACACCGCACAAGGATGTTAGACCTTTGCGATAAAATCTACCTCATCAAGAATCAAAAGCTTCATATCCAATCATGAATACCTACAAATTTGCCGTAGTTGGATGCGGCCACATCGGCAAAAGACATGCTGAAATGGTGGTGCGCAATCCGCAGGCGGAACTGGTGGCCCTGGCCGACATCAAAGCCAAGGACAGCCTGGGCCTGGACGCATATCAGGTGCCCTACTTTTCATCGCTGGAAGCGCTGCTGCGCGAAGGTCCGGCATTCGATGTTCTTTGTGTAGCCACACCCAACGGCCTTCATGCCTCGCACGCCCTTGCCGGATTGGAAAGTGGACATCATGTGGTGATAGAAAAGCCCATGGCCCTGAGCAAAGCCGATTGCGAACAGGTGATCTTTAAGGCCATGCAGCAACACAAAATGGTGTTCTGTGTGATGCAAAACCGCTACTCCCCGCCATCAGTATGGATTAAAGATGTGATTCAGGAACAGGTGCTCGGCGACATCCACCTGGTTCAGGTGAACTGCTATTGGAACCGCGACGACCGCTATTACAAAGCCGGTGGCTGGAAAGGCTCCAGGATCCTCGATGGCGGAACCCTGTTCACACAATTCAGCCATTTTGTGGACATCATGTTCTGGCTGTTCGGCGACATCACCGACATCAAAGCGCAGTTTGCAGATTTCTCCCACCACAACAGTACTGAGTTTGAAGACAGTGGCCTGGTGCAGTTCCGCTTTAAAAGCGGAGGCATGGGCAGCATCAATTACAGCACCGCCGTTTGGGATAAGAATTTTGAAAGCAGCATCACCATCATTGGCAGCAAAGGAACCGTGAAAATTGGCGGGCAGTACATGAATGAAGTGGAATACTGCCACATCAAGGACTATACCATGCCCGAACTGCCACCTGCAAACCCCGCCAACGATTACGGTCCGTATAAGGGAAGCGCCGCAAACCACAACTACATCTTCGACAATGTCATCAACTCACTGAATGGCGGCGAATTCCCAACCACCAACGCACTCGAGGGATTGAAGGTGGTTGAAATCATTGAAAACATATACGCTCAGAATCCCTATTTCCGATTGAAATTCAAGGATGCCTGATCCGCATACTATGTTCCTCATCGCAGAAATTGCCCAAGCCCATGAAGGCAGTTTGGGTATTGCCCATTCATACATTGACGCCCTGGCGGAAACCGGCGTGGATGCGGTGAAGTTTCAGGTGCACATTGCCGAAGCTGAAAGCAGCAGCTTGGAGCAGTTTCGTGTGAACTTCAGCTATGAAGATGCCACCCGTTTCGACTATTGGAAACGGATGGAATTCACGCCGGAACAATGGGCCGGCCTCAAGCAACACTGCACCGATAAGGGCATGGAGTTTCTGGCTTCTCCTTTTTCGGTAGCTGCCGTAACACTGCTGGAGCAACTGGAAGTGAAGCAATACAAAATTGGCTCGGGAGAACTGAGCAATTTTTTGATGTTGGACCGTATTGCCCAAACCGGAAAGCCCATCATCCTTTCTTCCGGCATGAGCAATTGGGCAGAATTGGATGACACCATTGCATTTCTCAGGCCTTTCGGCAACAAGTTGAGTTTGATGCAATGCACCACGGCATATCCCACGCAGCCCGAACAATGGGGACTTCAGGTGATGGCAGCGATGAAAGAACGCTATGACATTCCGGTAGGCTTTTCAGACCATTCCGCGAATATTTACGCCGGACTTGCAGCAGCTGCGCTGGGTGCGTCGATGCTTGAATTCCATGTGGTGTTTCATAAAACCATGTTCGGCCCCGATGCCAAAGCGTCGCTAACCATCGAAGAAACCGCGCAATTGGTTGCCGGTTGCCGGCAGATCAGTACGGCGCTGCAAACACCTGTTGCCAAAAATGATGATGCCGCATTTTCAACCTTGAAAACCATGTTCGGAAAAAGCCTGTGTGTCAACAAAGACTTGCCCGCAGGGCACATCCTGGAACGTGCCGACCTCGAATCCAAAAAACCCGGGGATGCGGGTATTCCGGCGCATGACTACCGGAACTGTATCGGGAAGAAACTCGTCCATGACATGAAGCGTTGGGCATTCCTGAAACCCGAACACCTTCAATCATGAATCAAACAAACCCTCAAAAAGCAACATGAGCATCAGAAAAATATGTGTTGTGGTAACGGCCAGGCCGAGCTACAGCAGGATAAAAACAGCGTTGCAGGCCATCAAAGATCATCCGGATCTGGAATTGCAGTTGGTGATAGCGGCTTCGGCCCTGCTCGACCGCTATGGTTCGGCGGTAAACTACATCCGTCAGGATGGTTTTGACATTACCGCTCAGGTTTTTAATGTACTGGAAGGTGAAAACCTTACTGCAGCAGCCAAAACAACAGGCATCGGTATTTTGGAACTGAGCACGGTGTTCAACAACATCAAGCCAGATATGGTGATCACCATCGCCGACCGCTTCGAAACCATGGCCACTGCCATCGCGGCTTCGTACATGAACATTCCGCTGGTGCATATCCAGGGTGGCGAAGTGACCGGAAATATTGACGAAAAGGTACGCCATGCCATCACCAAGTTGGCTGATTATCACTTCGTGGCTTCTACATCTGCTTATGAACGGGTCATTAAACTCGGTGAAGAACCTGATTCAGTGTTCAATACCGGATGTCCGAGTATCGACCTGGCGGCCCGCATCAAGGAACAGCCTGCACTCGATTTCGATCCGTATGAAAAATATGGTGGTGTAGGGCAAAAGCCTGATTTGAAGCAAGGATATTGGGTGGTGATGCAACATCCGGTGACCAATGAGTTTAATATGGCGCGCAGACAAATTGAAGAAACCCTCAGCGCCATGTATCAGAGCGGCGAACAGGTCCTTTGGTTCTGGCCCAACGTAGATGCAGGCGCGGATGCTACTTCCAGTGGCATCAGGACCTTCCGCGAAGACCATGACCTGCGCAAGTTTCATTTCTTCAAAAACATGGAACCCGATGATTTCCTGCGTTTGCTCCTGAATGCCCGCGGACTGGTTGGCAACAGCAGCGTTGGAATCAGGGAATGCGCATATCTGGGCGTTCCGGTGGTGAACATTGGCTCTCGTCAGAACAAGCGCGACCGTGGGCATAATGTGCTGGATGTGCCTTACGAACGCGATGCCATCCTGAAGGCGGTGCAAAGCCATAATGCCAACAGGAACATCCCTGCATCGCACGTGTATGGCGGCGGCGATGCCGGCGAAAAAATTGCAGCTTTGCTGAGTAACCTGCCGCTGAAGTTCCACAAAACCATCGCCTACTGATTTGCCTAAAATTCTGGCCATCATACCCGCCCGTTCCGGTTCCAAGGGTGTTAAAGACAAGAACATCAAGCCTTTGGATGGAAAGCCTTTGCTGTGGTATTCCGTGCAGGCTGCGCAGGAATGTGCGGAAATTGACACCGTTTTGGTGAGCACCGACAGCGAGCAGTACGCTGCTGTGGCGCGTGAATGTGGTGCGGAAGTGCCTTGGCTCAGGCCGGAAGCGCTTTCTGCCGATCATTCCGCCAGCATCGATGTGGTGATTCATGCCTTGGAATACTACCTCGGGCAAGGACAACAGTTTGATGCCGTTTGTTTGTTGCAACCCACCACACCGCTGCGCGAAAAAGGTTCCCTGAAAGGAGCGGTGAACCGTTTCCTCACGCTTGGTGCAGATGCCCTGGTTTCGGTGGTTCCAGTGCCCCACGAATACAATCCCCATTGGTTGTTTGAACCCGATGCTCAAGGCTTCTTGCACATTGCCACGGGCGAACAGGAAATCATTAAAAGAAGACAGGAACTGCCTCCCGCCTTTATGCGCGACGGAAGTATTTACCTGACCAAAACCTCGGTTTTGCTGGAACAGCGTAGCCTGTATGGAAAAACGCTGGCCTTTTGGGAAAATTCCATGGATTTTAGGGTGAATATAGATGTGGCTTCCGATTGGCTGCTGGCGGAAGAAAAAGTGATTTCGTTGAAAGGCAGGTTTATCGGGTCCTGAATCAGTTCCAATTGTGACGCGGGTTACCGTGCAACCTGTTTGCAGGAAGTTTCTTTGTGCCATTAAATCAGTTATCAAATGGAACAAAACAGTAACTTCATGCCACGCATTGGCGACATGGCTCCCGATTTTGAGTCATTAACCACCAAAGGGAAAATCCGACTGAGCGAATTCGCTTCCGGAAAATGGATCATCCTTTTTTCCCACCCCGCAGACTTCACGCCTGTATGCACGACCGAAATGAGTG
>JBEDND010000034.1:0-7397 GCA_041170785.1 Bacteroidota bacterium
CCTTACCCTCTTCCACCACAGCCCCCACCAACCCATTGGGCCGGCCATCAGCACATTCCACAGCGCCGCACGCTTGGATGAGCCCGTGGCCAGGTGCATCAAACGAAACCACTGTCTCAACAGTAAGTGCCTTTGATCTGATGCTGAGGAAGGAATCGGCCAATGTACAGCACTCAAATCATTCAACACGCGACAAACAAGGCAGGATGCTTCCCGGTGCAGGAGCTTATTTAGTCTGAGGAAGTTTAGAAATACCGTTAGTTCCTCCTGATTCAGCGCAACACCGGCTGCTTCGAGGTTGCGGTTTAACAATTTGGGAAGAAACGGCAACGCCATTTGTTCCGCTGCCCCGCTGCGCGCGTCATAACTTACCAGTATTTCAGGAATTAAGTCGAATTGTTTCACGGTGGCCAAGCGCAGGTACAATTCATAATCCTGGGCGCGGACCATGGTTTCGTCGTAAAACAAGCCTTCCACAGCAAAAAAGTTACGCGCCATCAGGCTGCTGTGGGCAAAGGGGTTGCGAAACATGAGCCAGGCGTGAAGGAGCTGCCGATTGGCAGGCATTTTCACCACGGGAACAGACCCATTGCGCACCGCAATCCATGAAAACAACAGATCTGTTTCGGAGTGTTCTTCCAGATAGTTCCATTGCCGTTCCAGTCGCTGAGGGAAAGCCAAATCATCCGCATCCAACCATGCTACATAGTTGCCTCGTGCTTCGCGAAGCAGGATGTTTCTCGCCGCCGGGATACCCTGATGTGCGGAACCTCTGATCAACCTGATGCGCGGATCCTTGTATGCTTCGATCCTAGCGGCCGTTTCGTCCTCTGATGCATCGTCGTAAACCAGAAATTCAAACTGGGTCATGGTTTGACCCAAAACACTTTCCACGGCTGCACCTATAGTACTTTCCGCATTCCGCGCAATCATTAAAACAGATATTTCTGGTTTCAAAACAGCCATTTCAGCATGGGTTGCATGTAGCGCTCAGTGCAAGAGCTGTGAAAGATATTCAGTGCCTCCGGATTTGTCTGCATCTGTTCCGGATGCTGCAATAAATTGGGTACTTCGTTCCAATGGCGCACCAGTCGACCTCCACCAATGGCCACCAGTTCTTCCAATCCACCGCCCTTCAAACAAACCACCGGCGTTCCCAACAAGAAGGATTCATGGGCTACACGCGACCAGCCTTCCTGCACCTTGTTCAGGATGATGCTTGCGGCCGAGCTCGCCACCATTTTCAGATAATCGGTCTTTAAGGCGAAGTGATGCACGGGAAATGTGTCATCATCAACTGCTTCCGGACTGGAAAAGAAACAGGTATAACCCAGCCGCTGCAACTCCGACAGCAACTGTTCGTATTGGTTCAAATCGGCCTTGGCAGACCATTGTCCGAGGTGAATCAACTTCGGATCCTTTTCAGCAGAAGCCCGAATACTTTGGTAGGGTTCATCAGGGAAAAAATTGGGGAAGTGAAATGCTTCAATACCGAATTTCTCCCGAAACAAATGCTGCCAGTGTGCCGCCACACAAACCACACGAACCCGCTCCTGATGCTTTCGGGCTACAAGCCCCAGAAATCGATTCAGCAGCCAGTAATACACATGCGGCTTTCCATCCTTTGGGTCATAGTTGTGCAGCACCAAGAGCATTTTTTGCTTTGGATTTCGTTTGATGGCCCACCAAACAGGCCAGGCCAAACGCGCTACGGTGACAACGAGTTCTTCCTGTTTCGCTGCGCGGAAGGTTTTGAGGCCCAACTGTAACCAGGCGAATGGTCCTTTAAAGTTTTGCGTAAACCGAACCTCACGGAATGTATTGAAACCATGCTTCTGAATCGCTGCACAGAATTCTTTCTCGTGGGCATACCCACCAGTGTGCAGGGAACCATGCGACAGGTAAAGCATCCGCATGCCTGCAAGATAATCAGAAGAAAAGATACGCGCAGTTCAGGAATAACGGCTCAGGAAGTCCTGATATGCCAGCGCAATGCCGGCTTCAAGATCTACTTTCGGTTTCCATCCTGTGGCAAAAAGCCTTTCCACGTCCATCAGCTTGCGCGGTGTTCCGTTGGGTTTGGAAGTATCGAAGCGCAGATTTCCTTCAAAGCCAACAACCTTTTTCACCAGAGACGCGAGGTCTCCAATACTGATGTCTGTACCACAGCCCACATTCATAAACTGCTTTTCGTTGTAGTGATTCATCAAAAACAAACAGGCTGAAGCGAGGTCGTCGGCATAGAGGAATTCCCGCAGCGGCGTTCCATCACCCCAAATTTCCACTTCCTGTTTCCCCTGCACCTTGGCTTCGTGAAACTTGCGGATGAGGGCAGGCAATACATGGGAGTTTTCAGGATGATAATTATCGTTCGGCCCATACAAATTGGTTGGCATGGCGGAGATGAAATTGCAACCATACTGATCGCGATACGCCTCGCACATTTTAATGCCTGCAATTTTTGCGATGGCATAAGGTTCATTGGTAGGTTCCAGCGGGCCGGTCAGCAGATAATCTTCCTTCAGTGGCTGAGGCGCCAGCTTTGGGTAGATGCAGCTGCTGCCCAAAAAGAGCAGTTTCTTCACGCCGTATTTCCATGCGAAGTGTATCAGGTTGTTCTGGATGCTCAGGTTGTCATACAGAAACTCTGCTCGGTAGGTGTTGTTGGCTAAAATACCGCCAACCTTTGCCGCAGCCACAAACACATATTCCGGTTGTTCCTGGGCATAAAACCCTTCCACAGCCGCCTGATTGCGCAGGTCGAGTTCAGCGCTGCTGCGTGTCAGGATGTTTTGATATCCGGCGGCCGTCAAGGCCCTGCAGATGGCAGAACCTACCATTCCGCGGTGGCCGGCAACAAAAATTCGGGCAGTTAATTCCATCAGGAAATGCGATTATTCGAAGTAGTTCATGGTGTAGAAGCCGCCATCTTTCAGGTAGCGCTCACGCTGCATCAGCTTGATGTCACCTTCCATCATGTCCTTCACCAATGCGGGAAGTGAATATTTGGGTTCCCATTTGAGGCGTGTTTTTGCTTTGGTAGGATCGCCAATCAGCAGTTCTACCTCGGTAGGACGGAAATATTTCGGATCTACATGGAGCAGGGTGCTGCCCAGCTGCAGGTGGCAATCCTGTCCGGTTACGGCGCGGAATTTTTCATGGTCAACGGCAGAAAGAATGCCGGTTTCATCCACGTCTTTGCCTTTAAATTCCAATTCCATCCCTACTTCCGCGAAAGCCATACGCACGAACTCCCTGATTTCGGTGGTATGACCCGTGGCGATTACGTAATCTTCTGCGCGGTCTTGCTGCAGAATCAGCCACATCGCTTCCACATAATCCTTGGCATGGCCCCAGTCGCGTTTGCTGTTCAGGTTCCCGAGATACAATTTGTCCTGCATACCCAAGGCTATACGTGAAGCAGCGCGGGTGATTTTCCGGGTTACAAATGTTTCGCCTCGTATGGGACTTTCATGGTTGAAGAGGATACCGTTACAGGCGTACATATCATAAGCCTCGCGGTAGTTTACCGTAATCCAGTATGCATAAAGTTTGGCAGCTGCGTAGGGCGAACGTGGATAGAACGGGGTAGTTTCACTTTGTGGAACCGCCTGAACCAATCCATAGAGTTCGCTGGTGCTGGCCTGATAGATTCGGGTTTTGGCAGTCATGCCCAATATGCGCACCGCTTCGAGAATACGCAGGGTTCCGATACCATCGGCATTGGCCGTATATTCAGGGGTTTCGAAGCTCACATGCACATGGCTCATGGCAGCCAGGTTGTAAATTTCGTCGGGCTGCACTTCCTGAATGATCCGAATGAGGTTGGTACTGTCGGTCATGTCACCGTAGTGCAACTTCATCTGCACGTTTGGCTGGTGCGGATCTTGATAGAGGTGATCGATTCTGTCGGTGTTGAACAGTGAACTGCGACGCTTGATGCCATGGACCTGGTATCCTTTTTTCAGAAGGAATTCTGCCAGATAGGCACCATCCTGACCGGTAATCCCGGTGATGAGGGCAACTTTCATCAGAGAGGTAGAGAAATGAATAACTTGCGGCAAAAATAGGCATTCACGTCTTATGGTTTTGGTGTTTAGCCCATTCGATCATCCAAAGCTGCACTTTGTGCTGTCTGAAATTTTTGTGCGCAGGTGCGGAATGCCTTTCCAAATCACCTGCGACCAAGCGTTTTTTGTCCAAACAGCAAATCACCTTAAGATCAATTATTCCCGCGAGCAACTTCCCGGAATCCAGGTCTATCAATCCGATTGGCTGTTTCATGAAGGACTGGATCCGCATTTTAAACCGGGCTATTCGCTGCAGTCGGGCCTTCCATGTCTGTTTCCCGACACCGGCAACAAACGTTTTGACTTATTTGCCACCTGCTTCTGGCTGCTGTCGCGTTATGAAGAATACCAAGCCTTTCGCGGCGATGCCGAAGGCCGTTTTTCGCTGCAGGACTCCTGCCTGCCCACCGACTGGACCGCTGAGCCCTTCCTCGACACCCACATACGGAAATTCCTGAACCAACTGGGGTTGGAGCCCAAAAATGAATTCCGGATCATCCCAACGGCCGACATTGATATCGCCTTTAAGTTTCAAGGAAGACCATGGTACATCCGGTTTGCGGGCTTGCTCCGCGACCTGTTCTTTTCCCGAAAGAACCTTGCCGAACGCAAGCAGATGCGCCGTCAAAAGCGCGATCCTTTTGATGTGTACAATTGGCTGTGCGCACACTTTCGTAGGTTTCCGGAGGCACGCATGTTTTGGCAGATGAACCGCAGCGGCAATGGAAAAGACCGGCAGGTGCACATCGGTCATCCTTTGTTTTTGCAGCGTCTGAAAACCTGTGCTGCGCAGGTAAAACCGGGCATCCACCCTTCATGGGAAAGCCAAACCAACGCCACACAACTGCACAAGGAAAAAACCGCGCTGGAACACCGCATTGGACATCAGGTTAGCGACAGCCGACAGCATTTCCTGGCGTTCAGTTTTCCGCAAACATTCAGAAACCTTGTGCAGGCGGGAATCACGCAAGACTATTCTTTGGGCTGGCCGGAACGGGCGGGTTTCCGCGCGGCCACATCCTGGCCGTTTGCTTTTTATGATGTGCTGCGCGATAAGCAGGAGACGCTGTGTTTCATCCCCAGCTGTGCGATGGACGTTACGCTGAAGGATTATATGGGATTGAACGCCGAGGAATCTATTGTGCTGGGCAATGAATTGAAGGAAAAAACCCGGCAAGAAGGAGGTGTTTTTTGTTTCATCATACACAATGAAAGCATGAGTGAAACCGGTCCCTGGATTGGCTGGCGTAAGGTTGCGGAGGCCTGGATGGTATGAGCATACACTTCCTTCGCAATGATGAGATTGACCGCGTGGCCTGGGATGCTTGCGTGGAAACAGCTCCAGATTCGCTCGCCTATGCATACAGCTGGTATCTGGATGCCATGTGTGACGGTGCATGGAATGCACTAGTGATGGACGATTACCGCGCGGTGATGCCACTTCCCTACCGCCGGAAATGGGGCATTGATTACCTCAGCCAACCTGCTTTTACGCAACAGCTCGGCGTTTTTGGATTGGTTTCTGCAGAAGAATACCGGCAATTCCTGCATGCCATTCCCCGAAATTATTGGCTGGCCGACCTTCAGCTTCATACCGGAACTCCTGCAAACCTCCATGGTTTAAAAGCACGAACAACATATTGGCTGAATCTGGAGCGGCCTTACGAAATAATTTACGCAGGCTACCGCAAGGATGCACAAAAAAACCTGCGCAAGCTGGAAACGCATTCCGGGCCAACAGCCGTGACAGATTGTTTTGACTTCGACCTGCATATTGCGCATTACCGCGCGGCGTACGGCGCCATAAATCCAAACCTGGACAACGAAGCCTACAGAAGATTTCGCCATGCGATGGAGGCCGCAGCAGCACAGCAACAATTGGAGGCGCTGCAATTTTTTGACCGAAACGAAATACCGCTGGCCACGGGTTTGTTTCTGAAAAGCAAAAAACTGCTGCACTACGTAATGGGCGCTCCGGTGCAAGGCGCAGATTCCGGCGGCGTGCACGGAATCATTGACGCCCTGATTCGCAGATACGCCGACACTCCGTTTACGTTGGACTTTGAAGGTTCTGAAATCCCTTCTGTGGCTTATTTCTATGCCAAGTTTGGCGCCTTACCTCAGCACTACTACGCCCTACATATCAACCGACTTCCTTATTTGCTGCGCCTGCTGAAAAAATAAAGCAGCGTCAAACCCCGAAGTCTGACGCTGCCTGTGTTTAAAAGTGTTGCTTATTGCTCAGCGCAAATCTGCGCGCAGGGTAACAGAAAAATTGCGTCCTGCCGCGCTGATGCCACTGGCAAATTGACGGTAATGCAGGTCTGCAATGTTTTCAACGGCAGCCTGAACCATCACGTATTTTCCCAATTGTCTGGAGCCCCGCAGGTTGAAGGTTGTCCAGGCAGGCATGCCGTTGGGGAGCGCATATTGCAGGTTGTCTTCACCGCTGGGGCTGTAATCTTCCAGGCGCTTGGCGGCAGACCAACGCATATAAAACTCAGCGCGCCACTTGGCTTTTTGCCAGGCCACAGAAGATTGTCCGAAGGCCGGAGCAATGTGATCCAATGGTACTTCCTGTTCCTGTTCGGAAGCCAGATATCGACCGTAGGTATAATTCCAGGTATGGCGTGTTTCAAAACCCTTTCCCAAACTCCAGTACATGCTGACCCAGGCTCCGGAAACCCTTGCTGTAGCTGCATTTTGCATGCTGCGAACTTTGCTCATACTTCCCTGAAATACGGCACTGTCCTGTCCGTTCAGCCGATCATCCATCAACACCAGCGCATTGCTGAGCCAGGTTTTAAAGGCACCGATTTCGATGCGCATCCCATCACGCGGCTTCCACAGGGTTGAAAGTTCCATATTGAGCGCCTGCTCTGCGCGCACATCCGGGTTTGGAATAATGAGCAAACCGGTTTGTGATTCAAACACCTTTCCAAGGTCATCCACATTGGGTGCACGGAAACCGGTACTGAGCAGGCCTTTAAGTTGCAGGCGTTTGCTGGCGCTGAATGCCACACCCTCCGAAAAAGTAAACACCGGATAGCGCTGCTGTACTGCATACATGCCAATCAGGCTGGCCGCGGAAAAGGAAGCATCCAGACCGATGTAGGATGCGCGAATGCCTGAGTTGAACACCCAGCGCTGGTTGTTGCTTTTCAGCAAGTGATGAACGTATGCCGCAGCTTGTATCATGCTGCTGCCACCGTCGGGATAACGGGTTCCCGCCGGAGTGCGCATACCGGTGTTGATGTTCAGGGTTGTAGCCGTTGACTGAACCTTATTGTACGTCAGTTCAGCACCATAACGCCATTCCTGTCTGCC
>JBEDND010000035.1:0-3683 GCA_041170785.1 Bacteroidota bacterium
GCTAATACCCGACGAGGCTGCACAAAGCAATCAGTTAAGTCCTGGTTTGCGCCTGTTGGGATTCCCCGAAATACAGCCCGTGCAACAAGGAACAATGTTTACCGGCACTCCAGCTTACGACCATCCATTGCTGCGCGAAGTATTTGTGAAAAAGAATGAAGATGCCGTACTTGGTTCATGCATGCAGTATTTCCCCACCGGGGGAAGCTTGGGTTATGCAGAAAACCTCCTGTCGTTCCGCGACGGTAATCCGGCTGTTTTGTACCGAAAAACAGGACAAGGCGGCATCCTTCTGTTCACCATGCCCTGGAACGCATCAAACAGTTCTTTCCTAAACAGCGCCCTTCCGCTGACACTGCTCATCAATGCAGCCATCCGCAGAACCCATCCGCAGCCGCTGTACCTCACGGTGGGCGATGGGAAATACCTGGAACTGGAAGGCCGCATAGAGGAAGGTAAAACCTGGAACCTTGAATTCAATGGGCAAAAGCGCATTGCAGAAGCAGTACCATTTGAATCTAAAATTCGATTTTATGCAGGTTCTTCGGTGAATGAGCCGGGAATCTACCGCATGCTCAGGCCCAATGGAACCGAAGCAGGATTCCTTGCATTGAATGTGCCCCGCACCGAATCAAATCCTGAGCCAATTGCTGAAACAGATTTACGCAACCTGGCCCGTGAAGCGGGCGCTGCACTCAGCACCGACAGCGGCAGCAACTTCCGAGGACCATCTGCGCAGAAACCCATCCGCTGGATGGCCATCATCATTGCCCTTTTACTGATGGCAGAAATGATTTTACTTGCACCCAAAAGAAACAAACCGGCACATGTCCAACCCTAAATTCGATCTGGTCATTTCCAATGCACAAATTGCCGATCCGGCATCTGTTCATGCCAACCAAACTGTGGATATTGGCATCCAAAATGGGATGATTGCAGCCATCGGAACGGATCTGGAAGGTGTGGAAACCTTCGATGCACAAAGGGCGTGGCTTGCTCCGGGTTGGCTTGACCTGTACGCAACCTGTCCGGATCCCGGTGAGGAATGGACCGAAGACCTGGAACATCTGGCAAAAGCTGCGGCACATGGTGGCTTTACCGATGTGTGTGTGCTTGGCGGGAAGCAACCTGCTGCCGATCAGGCTTCGGTGGTGCGCTACATCAAATCGCATCGCAAGGCTGCTGCGCATGCACAACTTCATCCACTGGGAAGCAGCACACAGGGATTGGCCGGGAAAGACCTCGACGCTTTGTTTGAAATGCATCAGGGTGGTGCGGTGGCGTTTACCAATGGCAACAATCCGCTTCACGACCACGGCATGCTCATCAGGCTCATGCAATATGCAAACCAGCGGAACCTGGTGCTCTTTCACACGTGTCTGGACCAAGGAATTGCAGGGAGCAGCAGCGTTCATGAAGGATTGCAATCCACCATGCTCGGATTGAAAGGAATCCCATCGCTGGCAGAAGAAATTGCAGTAGCCGCAATGCTGCGCATCGCAAAGCACCTGGATGTTCCGGTGCATATTTCCAGCATTTCATGTGCGGAAAGTGTACAGCTTATTCGGGCAGCAAAGCTGGCAGGACAAGCCGTGAGTACTAGCGTTCCGGCCCTAAACCTGTTGTTCGACGACACCGAATTGGAGCACTTCGACACCAACCTGAAAACCATGCCTCCGCTGCGCGCTGCTTCAGACCGGGAAGCCTTGATCGACGGATTGCTCGACGGAACTATTGACGCCGTGGTGAGCAATCATCAGCCGCGCAACCAGGAACAGAAATTTGTAGAGTGGGACTACGCCGCTTATGGCGCCAACACCTTGCAAATCGTGGCGGCCTGCCTGGGTGGAACAGCACGTTTACGCCCGGATCAATGGGTGCAACTGCTTGCCCACGGACCGAGAAAAATTCTTGGGATGTCGCCGTTGATCATTGAAACAGGCATGCCCGCGAAGCTCACTCTATTTCAGCCGGAAGCCGCATGGATTCCAAATCAGGCAGACAACCAAAGCAAGGGCATCAACAACCCGCTTTGGGGCAGAAACTGCATCGGGAAGGCCATACTCACCGTGAATGAGGGCCGCATCACAGCTCAAATATCTTAAGAACCACATGAACAACAGACCATCATTGTTTTACGGCCTGATATCAGGCTTCGCCGGAATTATCCTGTTCCTCGTGGTGTACCTCACCGGCCGACTGGATTCGATGTTTTCCCTGAGATACACAGGCAGCGCCTTCGTCATTTCATTATTGTTGCTGGTATTGGGCGTGAAGGCCGACCGCAAGCAGATGACCGGCAGATTTCCCTTCAGGGAAGCCTTCTTCAGCGGATTGTTGTTCTTCGGCATATCCTGGTTGGTAAACACCACATTCAACCAGTTCATGGTACGCGTGGTGGACCCTCAGCTGCCCATCGCACAAAAAGCCATTGCTATTGAAAAAACAGAAGCGTTTATGGTTTCCTTCGGCGCGCCAGAGGCGGATATTCAAGAATCTCTGGACAAGATGGAAGCGGCCGATCCGTACGAGCAATATCAACCCATGGGTATGTTGCGCGGTCTTTTGATCACCAGCCTGATAGGCGCGGTAATTTCCGCCATCGCAGCAGCCTTCCTGCGGGAAAAACAAAAACCTGAATACCTCGATTAAACACAGCTGTGGCTGCACCTTAATGCTTCAGGGTAAGCACAGCAGTATTCCGTGCATCGGTTCCCTTAAAGTAGTTCCTGGAAAGTGAGTCTATTTTAAAGGAAAGCAAGAGCGGTGCCGGTTCTGTAACCATACAATTCAACTCCTTGCGCTTGGCATCGTAGCGCCAGGTACCTTTTTGCGGCATGGGAATCAGGTATGTTCCGGGCGTACAGGTATCCTTTCCTTCGGTGAAGCTGTAATCGTAGTTCTCGCCATAAGAAAAACGCACTTCATCATCCTGTTGACAAGGGAATTGAATCATCTCATTGTCGGCATAAAGCAGCGAGACAGCCTTCCAAATTTTCGTGGCGTGTTCGGTAAGCCGCCACACGGTATCCGGAAGCACATTGAATTCCTTCTTCAATACTTCATGGTGCCCTTGTTCACCGATGGCATGCAATTCCATTTCATAGCGCCCGGACTGTACCGGAAGCCATACCGGTGCAAGCGCCTCACTCCAAAGCACACCATTCAGGTACCAAAGCTGCGCCTTGGCATGTTTACTTAAATTTTCAACCCGTATGGTATCGCCTTCGCGTATCAGGGTATCAGAAAGCGAAAAATCCGCGGTGGGCTTGGGCTGGGTATCGTTGCGCTTGCAGGAATACAGCGTACCCAGTCCAAATATGAGCCACGAGACAAGGTTTAAATGAAGTTTCACAGGGACAATTTAGGCAAACCAGGGCCTAAAATTAAGCCAATATTATATTTTTGCCCTTTGAAACAGACTTCGTGGGGGAAATGATAGGCATGATTGTAATTTTAGCAGTGTTTTCTTACCTGCTCGGTTCTGTACCCAGCGCTGTTTGGGTAGGAAAGGCGTATTACGGCATCGATGTGCGTGAATACGGCAGCGGCAATGCAGGTGCCACCAATACCTTCCGGGTTTTAGGGAAGAAAGCAGGCATACTTGTTTTGTTTCTGGACATCATGAAGGGCTTCACAGCTGCCTGTTTGGTGCGTTACCTCCCTGAAATACATCCGGGAAC
>JBEDND010000036.1:0-3395 GCA_041170785.1 Bacteroidota bacterium
GTGCTTTAGATAAAATCCATTTAAAGCACGGAAAGCCAGCGAACCGGATAAGTTGGAGCGGGTAAATTGGTTCGTGGTTCCCCGCATCGCTGTGCTTGCGGGGCAAGCTGGCAGGCTCCCCGCATCACAAGCTTGCGGGGCAGGCACCATGACAGACTCACCATGACAGGTGCTTCATGACAACATGTTCCTTCATCGTCCCACACCAGCCTTTATCCCATCAACTGCTGCATACAACCCCGCACTTTGCCTATTTTCGCGCTTCAACAGCGATTAAGACCATGAGTCAGCATCCTTCTTACCTCCTCAATGCCGATCCCGCGGCCATTGACAACCTATACCACCAGTATCAGGCCGACCACGAAAGTGTGGACTTTGGCTGGCGCAAGTTCTTCGAAGGTTTTGAACTGGGTGCAGAACGGCAAGGTCTGGGTGAAGATGCCCTGAAGGAAATTCATGTGCTGAACCTCATCAACGCCTACCGCGAACGCGGGCACCTGTTCAGCAAAACCAATCCGCTCCGCGATCGCCGCCAATGGAGCCCCAACCTCGACATCGTGAACTTCGGCCTGGAAGCCGCAGACATGAACAAAGTGTTCAACGCAGGCGCGGAAATTGGCATGGGCCCCGCTACACTCAAAGACATCGTGGCCATGCTCGAGGAAACCTACTGCGGTCATATCGGCGCAGAAATCATGCACATCCGTGAGCCCCGGCGCCTGGAATGGCTGCGCTCCCGCATCGAAAAAACACGCAACCGCCCCGAACTCAGCGTGGACGAAAAACGCCACTTCCTGGATAAACTGAACCAGGCCACGGTGTTCGAAAACTTCCTCCATACCAAATACATCGGACAGAAGCGCTTTTCTGTGGAAGGTCTGGAATGCCTGATTCCCGCCCTCGACGCAGTGATTCAGTACGGCGCCGGATTGGGCGTGGAAGAATTTGTGGTGGGTATGGCACACCGCGGTCGTCTGAATGTGCTGGCCAACATCTTCAACAAAACCTACACCCAGATTTTCGGGGAGTTTGAAGGTAAAGTATTCCAAGACGATCAGTTTGAAGGTGATGTGAAATACCACCTGGGCTACGATACGGAAGTAGATACCAAAAGCGGTCGCCGCGTACGCCTGCACCTGGCCGCCAACCCCAGTCACCTCGAGGCAGTCAACCCCGTAGTGAAGGGCGTTGTGCGCTCCAAACTCGACCAGAAATACAACAACGAACCCGATTCCGTTTGTCCCATCCTGATTCATGGCGACGCCGCCATCGCCGGTCAGGGCATCATGTATGAAGTGGTGCAGATGAGCGGGCTGGAAGCCTATTACGTAGGCGGAACCATCCACGTAGCCACCAACAACCAGATTGGCTTCACCACCAATTATACCGACGCGCGCACCAGCATCTACTGCACGGACGTAGCCAAGGTAACGCAGTGCCCGGTATTCCACGTAAATGCCGATGATGTAGAAGCCGTGGTGCATGTGGTGAAGCTGGCCATGGCCTACCGCCTGGAGTTCAACAGCGATGTGTTCATCGACCTGCTGGGCTACCGCAAATACGGACACAATGAGGGCGATGAACCACGCTTCACGCAGCCGCTTATGTACAAGCTGATTGACAAGCACCCGAATCCCCGGGAGATTTATAAAGAAGTGCTCCTGAAACGCGGCGAGGTGGATGCCGAAATCGCGCGGGAAATGGAACTGAAGTTTAAGCAGTTGCTTCAGGAGAAACTGGAAGAAGCACGCAGCACCTACGAGCCTGCACCCGCAGCTCCGGATGACGCATGGACCGGTTTCCGCCACGCCAAGCGCGAAGACCTGGTAAACATCACACCCACAGCCGTGGACCGCGAAACACTGCTCCACCTCGGTACGCAAATCAGCAGCATCCCCGAGGAAAATCTTCCCATCAAAAAAGTACAAAACCTGTTTGCCGAGCGCCGCAAGATGCTCGATACCGACAAGCTCGACTGGGCCATGGGCGAATTGCTGGCCTATGCCACCCTGTTGAAAGAAGGACATCCCGTGCGCATCAGCGGACAGGATGTGGAACGCGGCACCTTCTCCCACCGTCATGCGGTGGTGAAAAAAGAAGACAGCGAAGCTGAATACATTCCGCTGAACCACCTCGGAGGCGACCAGGCGAAGTTCGATGTGTTCAACAGCCTGCTGAGCGAATACGCGGTGCTGGGTTTTGAATATGGATACAGCCTGAACAACCCGAATGGTCTGACCATCTGGGAAGCGCAGTTCGGTGATTTTGGCAACGGAGCGCAAATCATCATCGATCAGTTCATTGCCAGCGCTGAAGCGAAGTGGGGCAAGTTCAGCGGACTCACGCTGTTGTTGCCGCACGGCTACGAAGGCCAGGGACCGGAACACAGCAGTGCCCGCCCGGAGCGCTTCCTGCAGCTCTGCGCCATGAACAACATGCAGGTGGTGGTGCCCAGCACGCCGGCCAGCATGTTCCATGTGTTGCGCCGCCAGTTGCACCGCGATGTGCGCGTGCCGCTGATCGTGTTCACTCCAAAAAGCCTGCTGCGCCACCCGCGCTGCGTGAGCAGCCTGGGCGATTTGAGTAGTGACGGTTTCCGTCCGCTGATTGATGATGCAACTGCAGAAGCAGGAAAAGTGCGCCGTGTGGTGTTCTGCTCCGGGAAGGTGTATTACGACCTCTTGCAGTATCAGGAAGCCAACCAGCACAACGATGTGGCCCTGGTGCGCCTGGAACAATTGTATCCGCTGCCCGAAGAAGCCATCGCCGAAGTAGCTGCGAAATACGCCACAGCCGAGCTGGTTTGGGTGCAGGAAGAGCCGAAAAACATGGGCGCCTGGATGCACCTGATGCGCTACGACTGGCCCCGTGCCCTGCGTTGCATCAGCAGGAAGAGCAGCGCTTCTCCGGCCACAGGCTACAAGAAAGTACACGACAAAGAGCAGGAAGAGATCGTCATTCAGGCCTTCTCCTAAAACAAAGAAGCCGCCCCTGATTCAGGAACGGCTTGCTCTGTTGCTTTTTCTTGCTGAAGCTGTTTACGCCTTGGTCAGCTCGGCGTTGATGTACAGTTTCACATCATCGGAAACCACCAGGCCTCCGGCTTCAGTTACTGCGCTCCACTCCAAACCAAACTCTTTGCGGTTGATGCTGCCTGTGATGTGGTAGCCGCTGCGGGTCATGCCCCAGGGATCCACGAGGGTTCCGTTGTGCTCCACATGCAGGGTTACTTCTTTGGTTGCGCCGCGCAGGGTCAGGTTTCCGGTAACGTCGTACTGGTTCTCGCCTTTGCTGTGGATTGCTGTGCTTTGGAAGTTCAACTCGGGATGGTTTTCGGCGTCGAAGAAGTCGGCACTCTTCAAATGACCGTCGCGCTGTTCTGAATTGGTGTCCAC
>JBEDND010000037.1:0-2802 GCA_041170785.1 Bacteroidota bacterium
ACTTCCAGCACGGTGCGTTTGAATTCGGGCAGTTCATCCAGAAACAATACGCCGTGGTGCGCCAGGGAGATTTCTCCCGGCTGGGGATGGTTGCCTCCGCCCACCAGCGCCACATCCGAAATGGTATGATGCGGGGCGCGAAAAGGCCGATGTGCGATGAGTGAAGCATGGGCGCCGAGCTTTCCGGCCACGCTGTGGATTTTGGTGGTTTCCAGGGCTTCGTGCAGGGTGAGTGGCGGCATGATGGTAGGCAAACGCTTGGCCAGCATGGTTTTCCCCGCTCCGGGAGGCCCGATGAGGATGATGTTGTGCCCGCCCGCTGCGCTGATTTCCATGGCCCGCTTGATGTTTTCCTGGCCTTGTACATCGTTGAAATCCACATCCCATTGTTCCTGAGCCTCGGCAAACTCCTGCCGCGGATCGGCATAAACCTGTTGCAACTGTCCTTGTCCGCGGAAAAAGTCAATCACCTCGTTCAGATGCGCGGCACCATACACTTCCAGTCCTTTCACCATCGCGGCTTCGCGCGCGTTTTCGGCAGGCAGCAGCAAGCCTTTGAATCCTTCCCGCTGCGCCTGTATGGCAATGGGCAGGGCACCTTTCACGGGCAAAATGCGGCCATCAAGCCCCAACTCGCCCATGATGATGTAGGCTGAAACTTCTTCACCGGGAAGTTGTCCGCTGGCAGCCAGCAGGCCCATGGCGATGGTGAGGTCGTAAGCGGAACCTTCCTTGCGGATGTCGGCCGGAGCCATGTTCACCACCACCTTGCGGCGCGGCATATTCCAGCCGTTGTGCTTCAGGGCCGTTTCGATGCGCAACTGGCTCTCTTTGATGGCGTTGTCGGGCAGGCCGGCAAGAAAATAGCCAAGGCCTTCTCCAATGTTCACTTCCACCGAAATGGTGATGGCATCCACTCCGGACACGGCCGAGCCAAAGGTTCTTACCAGCATGATGCAAGGCCAAAGGAACCGGGAAGCCTGATTGCGCAGAAGGCGGATGCAGGATGAACAAAACAGGATAAATCAAAACACGATAAGTAAATCATAAAACAAATAGCTAAGAGTACGCTTGCGAAGATGCGCCAATTCCGGTAAAACTGCAACCCTGAGGCGTTCAGTAGGGTTTTTCTCCCTTTTCGATGCGCAGGCCTACATCGCTCACATGCAGCAGCTGTTCATCGCGCATGTTCTGCCGGATGCTGAAGCGGTAACTGCCTTTTTTCATGATGCGGTAGCGCTGTTCCAGCGGAAGTTCGAAGCTGATTAAATCGCCCACACCCTTGCCCAGCCAGCGACCGGTATTGTCGGCCAGCATCAGCGGATATTGCTTCACGCCGGAACCGTCAGGCCCCTGCGTATGCAGCAAAATGTACATGTTTGCGTAGCGATAGGCCCCGGTTACGCGCATGGTCAGGATCAGGCGGTATTCATAGGCCGGATCCTCCAGGTTTGCCGTGAAACTCAGGCTGTCGTTCCAATGCCAGCTTCTGTTGCGCACCGGTTTGGTTTCATCGAAAACCACTCCTTCCGGCAATCCACAGGAAGCCAGCAGAACCAAGGGTAAAAGGAACTTCAAGCGTTTCACCCCCGCAAGTTAGCATCTGTACCTGAATAATGTGGCCGGGCGCTGCGTGTGCAGAAAGCCTGCTACCTTACCAGATTCCACAAATCTGAAGCAGGCGTTGTTCTTCTTCATGGGTGAATTCGGGAAGCACATCCATCACCCAGATATTGCAGGCATCCGTATTCAATTCAAGCATGCGCATCCAGTCTTTTCGCGTGGTAAGGATGGCCTTGGCGCCTTTGGCTTTCAGGGTTTGCTGCCATTGTTGCACATCCTGTTCCGTGTAGGGCTGGTGATCCTGATATTCCAGGTGTTCCATTACCTGATATTGCTGTTCCGCCTGCCGGCGGAAGTACGACGCCTGACCAATGCCGGTAACCAGTACAACCGGCGCCTCAGCTTCAGGCTCCTGATGTCCCTGCACACATAGGGCCGCACTGTAACTCAGGCTGCTGAACATTACAGGAGCCTGTGTATAGCGTGCAGCTTTCTTGCTGAGCTGTTGTCTGCGCTGCGCGTCCAGTTCCGGCGGACATTTGGTAAAGAGGAGTGCCTGGGCATGTTTGGCATTGAAGCGAAACTCGCGCAGCAGTCCTGCAGGAATTGGGTAATCTTTGAAGAATGGCCTGCCGATGTCGCTCAGCAGCACATAAACGGAGGCCTTGATGCGCAAATGTTGGTAACCATCATCCATGATGATGAGGCGACAGGCGGGAAACGCTTCCAAGATGCGTTCAATGCCTTCTTTCCTGTTTTCACACACAAACACCCGCTGATCGCTGCGGCAGATTTTACGGATTTCCAAGGGCTCGTCGCCAACCAGGACGGCGGCATCTGATGGCTGCACTTCACGAAATCCTTTGCTGCGGCGGCCATAGCCACGACTCAGCACGGCAACAGGCACGCGGCTGCGGCCGAGCAGCCATTTGATCATCGGCGTTTTTCCGGTGCCGCCGGCGCTGAGGTTTCCGATACATACCACGCGCACCGGAGGCTGATAACGTTTCCCGGGAAGCCGGTACCAGCAGCGACGCAGCCAGGCCACGCCGCCCCAAAGCCAGCCAAAGGGCAAGAGCAGCCATTGAAAAAAGCGAAAGATATTGGGTTGCATCTGCGGGTGAAGGTTACATCCAAATGATTGCTGTTGCGGACAGGCTTCTGCCAAACCCAACAGCAGGTGCGTTTAATTCAGCACATATTGTTGTCCCTTGCCGGGAATATGCGCCTGTGTAAAAT
>JBEDND010000038.1:0-4265 GCA_041170785.1 Bacteroidota bacterium
TGCAGGTCCACCTACACAAACCAAAAATATTGGTGACATTGACTGGAATAGTTCCGATTTGGAATTTGGTTACGAAAGCAGTACTACTGATCCTCAGTTGGTGGGTTTGCGTTTCACCAACATCGGTATTCCAAAAGGATCACTTATTACCAATGCCTATATTCAGTTTACAGTAGATGCTACAAGCAAAAATGCTGATCCTTGCCGTGTGGTAATACGCATGGATCCGGCAGCTAACTCAGCAGCATTGGATTCCAATAAATTCCATCTGAGCAAGCGTGCGAAGAGCGCTGATTCTATTGTATGGAACGTTGCTGACAAAACTAAATGGGCTACGGTTGGTCTGGCTGGCGTTGACCAAAGAACGCCCAACTTGGCTGCTTTGCTGCAGCAAACCATCAATAATGAATCTTGGGTAAGCGGCAACGCGGTAAGCTTTTTCTTACAAGGAACCGGTACCCGTGAAGTTGAATCTTACGATGGAGATGCACCCAAAGCACCGCTGCTTGTCATCGAATATATCCCCGCTGTAACTGTTTCTGTCCGTATCAATAACGCATTTGATGATTTGGAAGAATGGATTGCAGGGCCGCCTACACAGACCAAGAATATTGGAGAAATCGACTGGAACAGTTCCGATCTGGAATTTGGTTATGAAAGCAGCACAACGGATCCTCAATTGGTAGGCTTGCGCTTCAACGGAATTGGTATTCCCCGAGGTTCCAGAATCGTGAACTCATATATTCAGTTTACTGTGGATGCCACCAGCAAAAACGCTGACCCTTGTGAAGTAAACATTCGTGTTGAGCCAAGCGATAATGCCGCACCCCTGGACAGCAATAAGTTTCATTTGACCAAGCGCACCCAATCTACTGATTCTGTTTTTTGGAAAGTAAGCGACAAAAGTACTTGGGCAACTGTTGGCTTGGCTGGTATAAATCAGCGCACGCCAAGTTTGAACAACTTGGTTCAATCGCTCGTAAACCGCAACGGATGGAATTCCGGCAATTCCATGGCCTTTTTCATGAAAGGTAAGGGAACGCGGGAAGTAGAATCTTTCGACGGAGACGCGCCCAAGGCTCCCCTTTTGGTGATTACGTACATCCCGATGATTACGAAATCAGTTCGAATCAACAATGCTTTTGACGATTTGGAGGAATGGATCGCCGGCCCTCCCACACAAACAAAGAATATAGGTGAAATTGACTGGAATAGTTCTGACCTTGAATTTGGTTATGAAAGCAGCACCACCGACCCTCAATTGGTGGGATTGCGCTTTAATAATATCGGTGTTCCAAAAGGCGCCATCATGCAAAATGCCTACATTCAGTTTACTGTAGACGCCACCAGCAAGAACGCCGATCCCTGCGAAGTGAATATTCGCATAGAGCCCACAGACAACGCTGCTCCTTTAGACAGCAATAAATTCCACCTTACCAACCGCACACAATCTACAGATTCAGTTTTGTGGAAAGTGAGTGACCGCACTACTTGGGGTACCGTAGGCTTAGCGGGTCCCAATCAACGCACTCCCAACCTTGCTGGCCTGATGCAGCCAATCATCAACCGCAGTGGTTGGGCTGCCAATAACAGCATGGCCTTCTATATAAAGGGTAAAGGAACCCGAGAAGTAGAATCTTTCGATGGTGATGCCCCCAAAGCTCCCTTACTGGTGATGGAATACCTCGGATCAGCAGATTCTACCCCAGGTTCATCAACAGGTTACAAAGCCCTTCCTATTACAAATTTCCCTGTAACCCCGGGCCAATCTTGGAACTTCTGGGACAAAGGCCTAAAGCCATCAACTCGTTGGAAAGATACCTTGAACAATGATACGCTCTGGGGTCAGGGCGCAGCACCATTGGGTTATGGCGACGCCCACATTGCCACTACTATTGGCTTTGGCACCAATGCTGCAGCGAAGCATATTACAAGTTGGTTCAGAAAAACCATCCTTGTACCTTCAACAAGTGCCCTCAGCGACACCCTTGAACTCAATATTATGCATGATGATGGTGCTGTAGTGTATATCAACGGAAACGAAGTGTTGCGCGTGAATATGCCTGCCGGTGCCATAGATAGCAATACACTGTCCTTAGGAATCAAAGAAGGCATGCAGGAAATGCTCTACTATTCTTACGACATTCCTAAAACCGCATTGCGAAATGGCAAAAACGTGATTGCTGTTGAAGTACACCAGCGTTCGGGCAACAGTTCAGATCTTGGTTTTGACCTGGAGTTGAAAAATCGCAGCATGCGTATTCCCCCGCTTGGCCAATTATGCCAAAGTGCGAATGATAACTACATCAGTTGCTTCCGTTCCATCCTCCCTATTGACCATGTGGATAGCATGACTATTCCGGCAAGCCACAACTTCCAAAGCATATTCGGGCAGGGTGATGCTTATAGCGTTGGTGGTGGCGTGGCGAGAGGCAGCAACGATTTTACAGGTTTCATTCCAAAAAAAGGAAGCTCTACTGAAGGTTGGCTCAGCATAAACCACGAAACGAGCCCCGGAGGTGTATCTATGTTGGACTTGCATTACGATTGTAATTCCGGTCTATGGATTGTGGATAGTTCCCGCGCCATTGATTTCACTACCGACATTGTTCTTACTTCCAGCAATTGTTCCGGTGGCGTTACGCCTTGGGGCACCGTGGTTACCTGTGAAGAAACTACGGGCGGGAGCGACGTGAACAACGATGGATACCTGGATTTGGGCTGGATGATAGAAATTGATCCAATTACCAAAAAAGTGATGAAATATGGCACCGGTAAACACCAAAAACTTTGGGCAATGGGCAGAATGAGTCACGAAAACGTTTGTTTCGGTAAAGACAGCCTTACTGCTTATTACGGTGAAGATGCAGGCGCAGGTAACGTTTGGAAATTCGTTGCCGACCAAAAGGCTAATATGTCGTCCGGCAAATTATATGTGCTCAAGCTTGACAGCGTTATGTCTAATTTCGAACCACGTGGCAGCACCGGTAAATGGGTGCTGATTCCAAATACAAGCACTAGTGAAAGAAATAACATTGTAAACGCTGCCCGAAACATAGGCGCTACTGCTTTTAGTGGCGTTGAAGACGTTGAAATCAACCCTCTTGATGGCAGCATCTATTTTACTGCGAAAGGCAATAACCGTACCTACCGATTCAAGGAAAACGGTAGCAATATTACCGACTTCGAAACCTATGTAGGTGGCCGGACATACAGAATCAACACCCCTAATGGTGTCATCGCCGAACCCTGGAGTGGTGGGAACGATAACCTTACATTTGACAACCGCGGTAATCTTTATGTGCTGCAGGATGGCGGTAAGGATCATATTTGGGTTATTAAAAACGGACATACTCAGGCCAATCCGAAAGTGGAAGTATTTATGACAACCCCAATTGGTTCCGAGCCTACCGGGATGACCTTCACGCCTAATGAAAAATTCATGTTCCTTTCTATTCAATCGCCCAGCACTTCGAACGCAACTGTTCAGAAAGATGCTGCCGGAAAGAATGTAGTGTTTAACAGGGCAACAACAATAGCCATTGGATTAGATCAGGCTTTTACACCTGCAGCTAAAACTTCCATCATCGTGAACGACAGCACTCAGTGTTTGATCGGGAATAATTTTGTTTTCAATAACAATGCCGCTGCACGCACCAAATCTTCGTGGACTTTTGGAAACGGACAATCATCAACATTGAATAATCCCTTGGTTAGTTACACTACTACCGGAACAGCTAAAGTTACACTGAATACCGAAGACCTCTTCAACGGTTGTAAATCAACGGCAAATGCAAACATGACGATTTTGCCGAGTCCTGCAAAACCCGTAATTACTGGTAACATTTCTGCTGCGCAGGGCAGCACTGAACCCTATAGCGTAGTTGCAAAAACCGGTTCTTATTACAACTGGAACATCACTGGTGGCAATCAAGAAAGTGGTGGTAAAACTGCTTCCATCACCGTAAAATGGAGCCAAATCCCTTCCGGTAAAGTAGAAGTGACCGAAACCGACCCCAACGGCTGTAACAGTGAATTGTCGCGAATCACAGTAATCCTTTCCGGTACCACTGCTACCGAACTGATGACCATCCCCGGATTGCAGATTTTCCCTAATCCAACAGAAGATTTCTGCCAACTTTCTGCAGAAGTAGCCATTAACTGGACTTTAACCGATCTAACCGGTAAAGTGATTTCTTCTGGTAAAACTTCAGCTGGTGAAAAATCACTGATTGATTTGCGCAACTACAGTTCAGGAACCTTTG
>JBEDND010000039.1:0-10889 GCA_041170785.1 Bacteroidota bacterium
ATCCCGGAGGGAACTTCGACATCAGCCGGGTCATCCAGTCGCTGCCGGGTGTGGGCGGTACGGCGGGCAGTGTGGGCGGCTACCGCAACGACATCATCATCAGAGGTGGCGCACCAAATGAGAATGTTTTTTATCTGGATGGCATAGAGGTGCCAGTGATCAACCACTTCGCAACACAAGGCAGCGCAGGAGGCCCCAGTGGTATTCTGAATGTGAGCTTTATTGAAGACGTAAAACTAAGCAGTTCTGCTTTTGATGCGCGTTTTGACAATGCCCTGAGCAGTGTGCTTGATTTCCGCCAGAAAAAAGGAAATACCAACAGGCTCCAGGGGAATACACGGCTCAGCGCAACAGAACTGGCCACCACCCTGGAAGGTCCCTTGGGCAGTTCTAAGAACACCACCTTCCTGGCCAGCGTGCGACGCAGCTATCTGCAATTCCTGTTTCAGGCCATTGACCTGCCCATACGCCCGAATTACTGGGATTTTCAATATAAAGTGACGCACCGCTTTTCGCCCAAAATGACGCTTACGGTATTGGGTATTGGCGCCATCGACGAATTTAGTTTTGCAGCACCCGCCGAATCTTCTCCCGAGAAGGTGTATGTGCTGAACAGCAATCCGCTCATCAATCAATGGAATTATACACAAGGTGCTGTGTTGCGCCGTTCGGTGAAAAACGGATACTGGAACCTGGCACTGAGCAGAAATATGCTCGACAACAAACTGGAGCGCTGGGAAGACAACCTCAACAAATCGGAAGCCAACCGTTCCCTCAGGCTTGAAAGCCAAGAAGCGGAAAATAAGTTGCGCTTCGACATGAATAAGACCATAGGCCTGTGGAAATTCAGCTATGGCGGCGTGTTGCAGCTGGTGCGTTTCAGCAACAGCGGCTTCGCCCGCATCCGTGCTGGAATCCGAGACACCGCAGGTAATTTGGTGCAGCCCGAAATCAGGGTGCCGCTGAACAGTGCGGTAAGGTTTTACAGAACCGGGGCCTTTGTGCAGGCCGGTCGCCGTTTCTTTTCCCGCAGGCTGGGCGTGAATTTGGGCCTGCGTGCCGATGGAAACACCTTCACCGAAGGTGGGATGAAACTCTGGAATCAACTGAGTCCGCGTTTGGGCGCAAGCCTGGTACTGGCGCCAAGGCTCAACCTGAATGCAAGCATCGGTCGCTACTATAAAATCCCCCCCTATACCGTTCTTGGCTTTGCCAACGGTGCAGGAACTTATCTGAACAAAGATGCCCGATACATCCGCAGCGACCACTACGTGGCGGGTCTCGAATACCTTCCTTCAGAAAACCGTCGGTTTACCCTCGAAGTATTCAACAAACAATACAATAATGTTCCGGTAAGCATCCGCGATGGCATCAGCCTGAGTAATAAGGGAGGAGACTTTAACGTGCTTGGCAATGAAGACATCATCAGCAATGGAAAAGGCCGTGCCTGGGGTGTGGAATTCTTTGCACAGCAAAAACTCACCAAGCGCTTTTTCGGGATCCTGAGTTATACGTGGTTCCGCAGTGAGTATTCCGGAGCTGATGGCAAATTCATTTCCAGCGCATGGGACAGCCGGCACCTGCTCAGCATCACCTGGGGTTATAAGTTCAAGCGCAACTGGGAGCTTGGTCTGAAGTTCCGCTATCAGGGTGGTGCGCCTTACACGCCTTTTGACCTGCAAGCCAGCCGTTTAAATTACCTGAGTGTGGGAGAAGGCATCCTTGATTTCACCCAGTTGAATCAGCAACGACTCAATGCATTTCATGCCAGCGATGTGCGCATCGACAAGAAGTGGAACTTCAAGGGAACCACCTTTGACCTCTTTTTAGACGTGAGTAACTGGTACATCGCACCAAATCCGGCGTATCCTCAGTACACCTTTCAGCGCACTGCAGACAACAGCGGCTTTGCCACCAATAACGGCAAGCCTGTAGCGGCAGATGGTTCCAATGCCATTCCTGTGATTCTGCAGAATAATGACGCGGTAGTATTGCCCACATTTGGATTTATCCTTGAATTCTGAGCGCAGGCGTTCAGTGAAGGGCCAAAAGTCTTAACTTTGCACCGCAAATAACCGTAAGGTATTTGCCATGACTTCAAGCTCTGATAAACTACTTTTCGAAGGATTGACCTTCGATGATGTGCTGGTGGTTCCCAGGTATTCGGAAGTGCTTCCCCGCGAAGCGGTAACCACCACCCAGCTCACCCGCAAACTCAGCATCAATGTTCCTCTGGTATCTGCGGCCATGGATACTGTTACAGAGAGCCGAATGGCAATTGCCATTGCCCGGGAAGGCGGCATCGGTATCATACATAAGAACATGAGCATAGCCCGTCAGGCTGAGGAAGTGCATAAGGTGAAGCGCAGCGAAAGCGGAATGATCCAAGACCCGGTAACCCTGCACGCCGGGGCAACCCTTGGTGATGCGCTGGGCCTGATGCGCGAGCACCGCATTGGCGGAATCCCCATTGTTGATGAACAAGGGAAGCTGGTGGGCATCATCACCAACCGCGACCTGCGTTTTGAAAAAGATGTGAGCCGTTTGGTGGCCGATGTCATGACCCGCGACCGCCTGGTTACGGCTCCTGAAAAAACCGATTTGAGCCGCGCCAAGGACATCATGCAGGAGTTTAAAATTGAAAAACTGCCCATCGTGGATGCCCATGGCATCCTGAAAGGCCTGATTACATTCAAGGATATTGAGAAGCTGCGCAACTATCCCAAGGCCTGCAAAGACAGCCGCGGCCGGTTGATGGTAGGTGCTGCGGTTGGTGTAACTGGCGACACGCTCGAGCGTGTAACTGCCCTGGTGCATGCCGGCGTGGATGTAGTTGCCATCGATACCGCCCACGGTCATTCCCGCGGGGTGATGGATGAAGTGACCCGCATCAAGGCTGCGTTTCCCGAACTGCAAATCATTGCGGGAAATGTGGCCACCGGTGAAGCAGCCCTGGCACTGGTAAAAGCAGGTGCCGACGCAGTAAAGGTGGGCGTGGGTCCGGGCAGTATTTGCACCACGCGCGTAATTGCCGGTATCGGAATGCCGCAACTCAGCGCCGTGATGCTGGCCGCCAAAGCTTTGGAAGGCACCGGTGTTCCCGTGATTGCCGACGGCGGAATCCGCTACAGCGGCGATATTGTGAAAGCCCTTGTGGCAGGCGCTTCCACGGTGATGGCCGGAAGCCTTTTTGCCGGAACCGAAGAAAGTCCGGGCGAAACCACCTTTTTCGAAGGCAGAAGGGTGAAAAGTTACCGCGGGATGGGGAGCATTGAAGCCATGAAGGAAGGCAGCAAAGACCGCTATTTCCAGGATGCGGAAGATGAAATTGCCAAACTTGTTCCCGAAGGAATTGTAGGCAGCGTGGCATATAAAGGAACATTGGCCGAAGTGTTGTATCAGCTTGTAGGCGGCCTGCGCGCAGGAATGGGCTATTGCGGAGCCACCAATATCGCCGAGTTGCAGACCGCGCATTTCATTCGCATCACCAGCTCTGGAATAAGGGAAAGCCATCCACACGACATTGCCATCACACGTGAAGCACCAAATTACAGCCGCTGACCTCAGGCGTTCGGTTGCCCTGATTTATCACATGGCGGTTGCCACAATACGTGCAGCGTCGTAATTTTCCGCCCGAATGACTTGGGTTCATCCAATTTGGGAGGGTTTGTTGCAAGGGGTGGTGATTAACCTGTTGAGTTTCGGTCCTTCGTTCTTCTCCCTCATACATACCGGCATCCGTGACGGTAAGCGGCATGGAATGCAGGTTGCCTTGGGTAATTTGTTGAGTGAGGCAACGGTGGCAATTGTGCTGTTCTTTGGGTTTAAGGATGTATTTCTGCATCCGGTTTTTCAAATCGGCTTCTCTGCATTGGCCGCTGCGGCACTCTTGTGGATGGGCATCCGGGCCATCGTACATAAATACAATAGTTTCTTGCGATCCATGAACACACCACGCAAGGCAGGAACCAACATCCTTAGAGGTTACCTGCTTACGCTGGTAAATCCTTTTGTGATCGTTTTGTGGGTTAGCGTGATTGGTGCAGTAAGCCTGCAATACAACGCATCTCAGGAACATGGCCATTCATTCGTGTTGATCAATATCCTGAGCATACTTTTAGGTTTGCTGGGGATGGATGTGTTGAAGGTGTATCTTTCCCATCATATTGGCAGAAACCTGAATCATCGCGTTACCTTTCTGATCAATCGGTATTTTGGCGTCATCCTGACCGGCATCGGATTGTACTTCTGCGCACAATTCTTAAGACTAATTGGGGTGCTGTAACGGATGATTTTGGTAGAACTGCTTCATGGGGAACACATCAACAGGCTGCTTAATGTAGTACTGGCGCTCATCATGGGTGGCTTGGGGTTGAGTTTAACCCGTGAAGATTTTAAGAACCTGTATGCACGACCGCGAGCGTTGAGCGTGGGACTTGCAGCGCAGCTGCTCCTATTGCCCTTGATTGCTTATGTACTCGTTCAGGCCGGGAACCTCAGTCCGGGTTTGAAAGTGGGCATCATGATTTTATCGGTTTGTCCCGGAGGCATTACCAGCAACCTCATCAGTTATTTTTTGAAAGGGAATGTGGCGCTGGCCATCAGCCTTACCGTTGCCAACGCAGTGCTTACGCTGATTTCCATCCCCGTGCTCGTGAATTTGTTTTTGGTGCACTTCATGCAGGATGGCAAGGTGTTTCAATTGCCATTCTGGGAAGTGGTGTATGAAATCACCGTGGTTACGGTATTGCCGGCAAGCCTCGGATTCTTGCTGCGCGCGCGCCTGCCCGTTTTTGCAGCAAAGCTGGAAAAGCCAATGAACCGCAGCAGTACGGTATTGTTGGCTTTGGTTTTTGTGCTGAAAATTTTCAGTAAAGAAGACTCCGGCGGCGCCGGTTTGATATGGGATGATGTGGTGCAATTGATGCCTTATGTGATGCTGTTGAACTTCCTCAGCATGTTCGCAGGTTTTTTTGCAGGAACCCTGTTCGGACTTCCTTTTAAGGATAAAATCACCATTTCTGTGGAAGTGGGACTGCACAATACAGCCTTAGCCCTGCTCATTGCCGGCAATATTTTACAGAATCACGAGATGGAAAAGCCAGCCCTCGTTTATGCCATCAGTTCCTTTTTCATCACCTTCGCCGTGGCTTGGCTGTTGGGGCGCATCAATAAGGCGATGTTTCAGAGCAAGCGGAAAACAGATTCCGGAACCAGATAGCGCACGCTGCAGCCTTGCTCAAGGCGTTCGCGCACATACGTTGCCGAGATGTCCAGATAGGGCGCATCATACCAGTGCAGCCTGGCTTCGTTGATTCCTATAACGGTATTTCGGTCGTAGCCAGCCCTTCGGTACACCAATAAATCAAAACCCTGAAGGTATTCTGAGTCTTTCCAGCGTGGAAGGCTCATCAGACTGTCAGATCCCATGATCAGGCTGAAATGATGTTCCGGATGCAGGTCGCGCAGTGCCCTCAGGGTATCCGCGGTATAACTAGGCCTCGGCAGTTCAAACTCGAGTGTGCAGAGGTGAAACCCGGGATTTCCGGCCAATGCCGATTCAGCCAGTTTGAGCCGAAACTGTTCATCCCAGAGTTGTTGCGGCTCCTTAAACGGATTTTGTGGCGAAAGCACAAACCATACCTCGTCCAGCCGGCCTTCTTCAAGCATGAACTGTGCAACAATTAAGTGTCCGTTATGGATGGGATTGAACGACCCGAAGAATAAGCCTACCTGCTTCATGTTTCCGACAGAAAACCATCAACTAACGCTTCACAACGGTGTAAGGTTTCCTGAAGGTCGTCATTCACTACGGTTACATCGTATTGGTCTTCAAACTGCAACTCGAAGGTGGCTTTATCCAAGCGTTCGCGCATCTGATGCTCGACTTCGGTACTGCGTTTTTTCAATCGCTCCATCAGCACATCTAAACTCGGGGGGCGCAGGAATACGGACAGTGCACGGTCGCCGAATTGCTTCTTCAGGTTCACGCCGCCCACCACATCTACATCAAACAAAACGGCACGTCCTTCGCTCCAAAGTCTTGCTACTTCGCTGTGCAGGGTTCCGTATAAAATTCCCTGATATACTTCTTCATACTCCAAAAACTGCCCCTCAGCTATGCGGTTTCGGAAATCAGCTTCTTCAAGGAAGTAATATTCCCTTCCGTCCATTTCTCCTGCCCTGGGTTTGCGTGTGGTGGCAGAAATGGAAAAACCAAGCATGGAGCCGCGCACTTCCAAAAGGTGTTTCACCACCGTTGTTTTCCCTGAACCGGATGGTGCAGAAAAGATGATTACTTTGTTCAAGTCGGCTTATTCTTTGATGAGTTTGATCCTTTGAACGGTAGTTCCTTCCTGTGCCTCAAGTATATATTGTCCTGCCGACAAATCCTGAAGGCTGATTGTAAATACAGGGCCCTCAGCAGCCGGGAAGCTGTGATTCCAAACGCTGCGTCCGCTCATGTCGAGCACCCGAACAGCTACGCTGGAACAAGGAATGCGGTCTGTGATGTCTAATAAATAGATTCCTTTTGAAGGGTTGGGATAGAGGCGTAGTCCCTGCACCGGTGCAGGCGCTTCATGATTCAGGGTGCTGCCTACCGTAAAACTTTTGATGATGTCAGAACCGAAATCGGCGTTGAAATTCTGCACCAATCCTCCCGAATAACCATTACGCAGTGAGATGATGCCCGCGCCATCGGCAGTATTCGCCCACCAGTTCAACCCGTCTTCATTCAGAGGCATGCTGGAAGGTGGCGTTCCGCGGTCGTCGAAAATGAAGGTGAAACATCCATTATACAATTGCACCGTATCGCGGTAAATGAACTGGGTTTTATCAAAACCACCTTTCGCATGGATGATGTTGTTGTTGGCATCCAGGATGCGGTATGAATTTTCGCCGGGTGCGTTGTTGGTTTTGAAGTATATGATCAATCGGTCGGGATAAACCTGAGGATAGGTGATGTTGGACCATGCCATATCATCCAAGGGATATTCATCTGTTGTTCCATTGGGTTGTGAACACTGCACGTCAAAGAATTTCGGGTTGCTGCCCCAATCGAAGAATCTTGGCAGATAAACGGTATCGGCGGCGCCATGCGCCAAGTTGCCGGTCCAGGTGTACACCGAAGGCTTATTGCCACGGGTTCCATAGCTGATGTTCAGGCGGGTAAGTGCTGCAGCACCCATGTTACGGATGACAACCACCGGCTCACCGCAGATGGGGTTGTAGCGTCCGTTTTCTTTAGCAGTACTTGGCGCAAGGATATCCCAGATGGCGGCATCATGTTGTTTGGCGATGGGGCCCATTTCTTCTACGTAAGCGGTGATGCTGTAGTTGCCACCGCCTCCAAGAGTTGCGGCATAAGGCTCCATGTTCAGTTTGAAGGTTTTCTCCCCGGGCTGAATGTTTTCCACAGCCACCTGATGTTCGCGTACCGGAGCACCGGGGCACCAGCCGGCACGGTCATACAGCCAGGTTCCTGCCTGAGGGAACAAAGGGTTCGACCCGCAATCTTGATCCCAAACATAGTTATCGCTGATGCTGTTGCCATCCAGCAACAAGGTGCGGCGCTTTGCGCAAAACTCAGCACAGTTTTCAGTTTTATCCATTCCATGGCCGGTTTGAATGACCTTGAATTTGAGCGCAGAAGCATTCATTCCTGGAGTAAATTTCTTTTCTGGAACAGCTTTGTTGAACGCATCATCGTCGCCATAAGGGGCGCCCACCTGATACAATTGCTTCAGGTCGTACACCGGACGAATGGGGTCGCCTTCGATGCAGGTGAAATTCAGGGTAATCCTCCAGCCACGGTCGTTATTTGCTTCATAACCGGTATGCTCGTAGATGATTTCAACGCTGTCGCGCAGCAAAAAGGCATAATCGGTTAGGTCCATCCGCCACGTGAAGTTCCAGCCCTGTGAAGCATCCCAATAGAATCCATAAGGCGTGATGTAGCGCGCAATTTCCCATCCAAGGCTGTCGCGTTTGGCTCCGCGACGCTTGCCAATCAGGATGCGGTTGATGTAATCCCATTCGCCACATTTCAGGCCGGGCGCGCATTCAAAAGTGAGGTCCAGATAAATTTTACGCACCCCAACCGCCGCCGAAGGAAAAACCCCATAACCGCCATATCGGGTATGTCCAACGGACGGATTGGTTTTAATCACAACTTTTTGGTGGGTGGTTACATTCAGGGTGTCACCATTCTTGGCAGTAACCGTGGATGCAGCGGCCAGCAACGCGATAAAAAAGCTGATCGATGATTTCATAAATGATTCGCTAAACCACAAACCTAATAAAAACAGAAACAGAGGGCTGCAAATTCATCACAGTTTTTATCTTTGCACCCCGTTTTCGGGCTCTTAGCTCAGTAGGTTAGAGCAGCAGACTCATAATCTGCGGGTCGCTGGTTCGAGCCCAGCAGGGCCCACTTCTCACAAAACCGCAGTCTTTCCCGGCGAACGATTGCGGTTTTTTTTGGTACGTATTCGGTTTGCCTGTGCTTCGACAATACCTTGGCGATTTGCATCAGAAACCACGTTCTTTGCGGAAAATTTAAGTACCAGCCTATCAAAACATGAACAAAATAAAAGTTGCCAACCCTGTCGTGGAAATGGACGGGGATGAAATGACCAGAATCATCTGGCGGTTTATCAAGGACAAATTAATTCTTCCCTACCTCGATGTGGACATTCGCTACTACGACCTGGGCATGGAGCACCGCGATGCCACCAATGATCAGGTAACCATTGATGCAGCCGAGGCTGTGAAGCAATTCAACGTAGGCATTAAGTGCGCCACCATTACCCCTGATGAAGCAAGGGTGAAGGAGTTCAACCTGAAGCAAATGTGGAGGAGCCCGAACGGAACCATCAGGAACATCCTCGACGGAACCGTGTTCCGCGAACCAATCGTATGCAACAATGTTCCGCGGCTTGTGCCCAATTGGACCGCACCAATTTGTATTGGCCGCCATGCCTTCGGCGATCAGTACCGCGCTACCGATTTTGTAACCAAGGGCAAAGGAAAGCTTACCGTGAAATTTGTAGGGGAAGACGGAACCGTTCAGGAATACGAAGTGTACAACTTCAAAGGAGACGGCGTGGCCCTGACCATGTACAATACCGACGACAGCATCCGCGGCTTCGCGCAAAGCTGCTTCAACATGGCCCTGACCAAAGGATGGCCGCTCTATCTTTCAACCAAGAACACCATCCTGAAAAAATATGATGGCCGATTCAAAGACATCTTTGAAGAAGTTTATCAGGAAGAATTCAAGTCAAAATTCGAAGCAGCGGGCATCACCTACGAACACCGTCTGATTGACGATATGGTGGCCAGCGCCCTGAAATGGAACGGAAATTTCGTTTGGGCATGTAAAAACTATGACGGCGATGTGCAAAGTGATACCGTGGCTCAAGGCTTTGGTTCATTGGGTTTGATGACCAGCGTATTGGTTACACCCGATGGCAAAACCGTTGAAGCGGAAGCCGCACACGGAACCGTTACCCGCCATTACCGCATGCACCAGCAAGGCAAGAAAACCAGCACCAACCCAATCGCGAGCATCTTCGCCTGGACCCGTGGTCTGGAACATCGTGGCAAGCTGGACGGGAATGAGGCGCTGATCAACTTTTGCAAAACCCTCGAACAGGTTTGTATCGACGTGGTTGAAAGCGGCCGCATGACCAAAGATCTGGCGGTATGCATCTATGGGAACGAGGTGAAAAGCGACCAGTATCTGCACACCGAAGACTTCCTGGAAGCGCTTGATGCTGAATTAAACAGCCGACTTTCACAAGTTTGATTTTCAACCATACCTAAAATTGAAAGCCCTGCAGCAATGCGGGGCTTTTTTTTGGCATGCCCTTTGACACCAGAAAGGAAGGAGGAATTACCGATGAAATCGTGGAAATTGATGATGTTGCCGCTGTTGATGGGTTTAGGATCTGGAATCCAGGCACAACAGCCTGTTGCCGCAGATTTGCAGCTTCAGGTGCAGCCCAATCCTGCGCATCATTACGCCACCGCTCATTTTGAAGTGCCTGCAGGACGTGGCAGTGTTTCCTTGTTCAATTTAGTCGGACAAAAAGTACGGCCCTCGGTTCCGTTTACTTCCGAAGGCGGATCAGGCAGTGTGGTGCTTGATCTCAATGGGTTGCCGGCAGGTGTTTACCTCGTTCGATTACAACACAATCAGCAGATGGCGGTTCGACGCCTTACCGTGCAGTAAAAAGGTTCATTTTTTTGGTCGTTTGGCGCAGGTAACTCAAAGAATTACCAGCTGTTTTTTTGTGGTTTGTATTAAAATAAGTTATTTAGCGTCTTCTACATGAATCAGACGCAATCCGGTAGCGACAAGATGAAAGTGATCCGAAAAAACCGTGCCTCCGCCGCAATGGTGACGCTGGCCTTTGCAGGCCTGGCAATCACCGCCCTGCTTACACAATCCTTTGCATGCGGAACCAGCATGAAAGTAGCGAAAGAGTCTTACCAGCGCAGAATGTACAGACAGGCTGCTGATCAGTTTGTTGCCGTAGCATCTGCCAAGAAAACAGGTAAAGAAACCAAACAGGAAGCAACTTTGCTTGCTGCAGAAAGCTACCGAATGGCCAACCAGTTTGAAATGGCCCGCAAATGGTACGAAAGAGCCCTGCGCAAAGAACCTAAAAACACCCGTGCCTTGTTGATGAGCGGCATCATCCTGCAAAAACAGGAAAAGTACCGTGAGGCCATGGATATGTTCGACAAATACCTGCAGGAAGTGCCCGGAGATTCTATGGCCCTGAGGAAAAAAATGGGCTGTGAATTGGCACTCCGCTGGACTCCCGATTCCTCCCGCTTCAAGGTGTCTGAATTTAAAATTGCCAATACCCGTCAGAGTG
>JBEDND010000040.1:0-6764 GCA_041170785.1 Bacteroidota bacterium
TCCAACCACCAAGAAGAAAACCAAACTGAAAGAACTCTGTGTGAGCGGTGGTATTGTGAATGCGTACAATGCCCTGCAAATCGCAGCCGGCATGGGTAAATAAAATCTAACATACAACATAAAAAAGGCGGCCCGAGGGTCGCCTTTTTTGTTGGGATGGAAATGTCGTTTATTCCGGAGCATCAGAATTGGCCCATTGTTCAGGAAGCCCAACCTTTTCAAGCACTTCATTGGCTTTTTTGAGTTTTTCCGGGAACAAAACCTTCTGATCATAAGCATTTAGCGAATGGTTCGTTTTAATTTTCAGGGGTTTCTTATTTCTTTTTTCAGCATCAAATTTCATATAAAGCACTCCTTTCTTCTTCCAAAGATAAACGGTTCTGACCTCTTCTCCTAAAAAGAAACCCCTCGTATTCGACACGTAGCTGAAACGACTCCCACCCGTTTTCCCTAAGGCCCACTACGATAAAATCTTCACTTATCTCCTGAACGTATTTAGCAATTCCCATTTGGTACAAACGTGTTCTAGCTCTGGAACTGCCTGTCGCATATATCCATGCGCTGGGATACCTTTCAGAAAAAGAGTAAACTGAAGCAGCAACTGTTGCCAATACCTTTTCTCTATCACCATTGTTGGAAATTGCCTTATCATCAATATTATCTGAATCTGGTGCTTTGTCACCAAATGCTAAATTGTACACTCCTTTCTGACTCATCGCTTGAAATCTGATTATCTTAATTATGCTTCCCTGAATACCTTGACTGTTAAATTGGTACGTCATTCGATCAGCGCTTGTTTCAAGTGCGTAAGAGGGCAAAAACATCCTGAAATCCCCGACAAAGTCCTCAAATTTATTGAGCTGAGCGCCCTGGCCATTGCAGGTAAGATGATATAATCGAATACAAGTGTTTACAAACGGTTATGGTTCGTGGTGAGCCTGTGCTTCATGTCATGGTGAGCTTGTCGAACCACGACAATGTAAAAAAAGAAAACACCAATGGTTCGGCAGGCTCACCATGACAAACAGGAACACCGATGGTTCGGCAAGCTCACCATGACAAACAGGAACATCCATGGTTCGCCAAGCTCACCATGACAGCAGGGAACAACCATGACAAATGCCAAACCCTTTTCTTTGTGCGATATGCGCCGTCGTCTTCCGTTTTACCGCGATGTGTTGTACCGCTTGAAGGTGGCGGCTGCCCGGCTGCGGAAACCCAAATACGGCCTGCCGCGCGGCTACCTGCATCGCTCAACGGTACAAGTTTTTGATGATTCCACAAACAGGGACGAATACCAGAACGAAGTGTACGCGTTTGCCCGGGCATTTTACGAGGAACAGCAACTGCATGGCGTGCTCGACATCGGATGCGGTTCCGGTTTTAAGCTGATGAAATACTTCAGCGATGTGCCCTGCGCCGGCGCGGAAACGGATACTGCATTCCTGCGCCAAACCTATCCAGACGAACACTGGTTTGAGGTGTTTCAGGATGACTGGAAACAATTCCCGGCTGAACTCGTCATCGCTGCCGATGTGATAGAACATGTTCCCGACCCGGATGCCTTCCTGCGCAATTTACTGGAACACCACAACGCCCAATGGTTCCTGTTCAGCACACCCGACCGCAACATGGACCCTTCACAATGGACCTTCGGCCCGCCGCCCAATGAATGTCATTTCCGGGAATGGAGCTTTGAGGAGTTTAAAGCCTTTTTGGGAACCTATTTCCACATCCGGCGGCACGAAATAAGCAATACCGAACAGCGCACCCAAATGCTGCTGGCAACGCGCCTCAGGGATTACAGCAGTCGCAATGCATAGGGTCTTCTTTTTCTTTTCCGTGCGGATGCCATATTTCCTGAACGGCACCGCAGTTTTTGCAGCGTTTCACATGGCAACGCACAGAACGTGTTGGCGTTCCACATAATCCGCATTCCAGTCCCCGAAGCACTTCAACAACATCGAAGCCCGGGAACGCGCAGGCCGGACAACAAGTTTGAATCTTTTCAATTAATTGAATGCCGGTTTTACGAATGAGCTCCATCCGCAAGGGATTGCAATGGGCGCGCATGTCGGTTTCCACATAGGCGCTGCCGTATTTCAAATGCAACAAGTCAAAGTGCTGCCACAGGATTTCAGGCTCACGGATTCCCTTGCGCATGTCTTGGGTTTCGTGCGCTGACTTTCTGAGGATCAGGGCGTGTTCGGGGAAGCCCGCGGCTTGGGCAAATTGTTCCAGCGATGGCCGGTCCGTCAGTTCGGCGGAAGCAAAATTTGTGACCGTACTCAGCTCCCGCGCCATGATTTCCAGGGAGTGACGCAGGTCGAGAAACAAAAGGATTTCCTCATCAACGGCAACAAAAGGAAGCACCGGATGGGGACCGAAAGAGCCTTCGCTGCCCACAACCAGATCACAGTTGGCAAGCCTGGCGGCGCGCAGGCATTTTTCCCGCGCAGCGGAAACAGGATCCAGGGTTCTTTCAACCTCGCCGCTGAAGGTGCCCAAGGTATCGGTATCAAAACCCCCATGGGTGAAGCATGAAACCCCCAGGGCTTCTTCCAGCAAGGGTGACAGCACCTGTTCCTTGCCGTGCTTTGTGGCGATGAGCAGCTTGCGGCCCCGAAACATGATTCGTTTACTTTTTCTTCAGTGCCATGCCGCGGCAGGATTCATCGAAAGAACCCTCAGCATAAACCTTATGGCCATTGACAAAGGTGTGCGTTACCCGGGTGCTGAAGGTGGTGCCTTCCAGCGGTGACCAGCCGCATTTGTACAGGATGTTCTCCTTGCTGACCGTCCAGGTACTGTTCATGTCCACCAAAACCAAATCGGCGTAATAACCCTCGCGGATGAATCCGCGATGCTCAATACCATACAGCGTGGCCGGATTATGACACATCTTCTGCACAATACGCTCCAGTCCGATGATGCCCTGTTTGTAGAACTCCAGCATGGCGTTGAGGGAATGTTGTACCAGGGGCGCACCCGACATAGACTGGAAATACGGCTTCATTTTCTCCTCCAAGGCATGCGGAGCATGGTCGGTGGTGATGATGTCTATACGGTCGTCGAGCAGGGCCTGCATCAGTCCGTGTTTGTCTTTTTCGGTTTTGATGGCAGGATTCCATTTGATCAAGGGGCCCAGCCGTTCGTAGTCGCGGTCGCTGAACCACAGGTGATGTACAGACACCTCCGTAGTGATGTTCTTTTGTTCCAGCGGAATATCATTGCGGAACAGGTGTGTTTCTGCTTCGGTACTCAAGTGCAGGATGTGCAAACGGGCTCCATGTTTTTCTGCGAGGGCGATGGCCCGCTCCGTGGCTTCATAACAGGCTTGTTCGCTGCGGATGAGCGGATGGCAGTGAAAAGGAACCTCTTCGCCGTATTCCTGGCGGAATCGCTCCTCGTTTGCTTCTATAATCTGTTCTTTTTCTGAATGAATGGCGATGATGGAACGGCAGCCGGCGAAGAGTTTTTCCAGGGTTTCGGGGTTGTCGGCCAGCAGGTTTCCTTTTCCGCTGAAGTACAAACCATCATCAGATACCGCCAGCAAACCGGAAGTATCCATACCCAGCACCTCGTCCAGATTATCGCCGTTTACGCCCAGGAAGAAGCCGAAGTTGGCCAGTGATTTTTCTGCAGCCAGGCGGTATTTTTCCTGCAACAGTTCCATCGTCAGCACATTGGGCCTGGTATTGGGCATATCTATGTAGGAAGTGACGCCCCCCGCCACGGCCGCCCGGCTTTCTGAATGCATGTCGCCTTTATGGGTCAGGCCGGGCTCGCGGAAATGCACCTGTCCGTCAATAACACCCGGAAGCAGATACTTGCCTGTTCCATTGATCACTTCCGCCTGCGGATCATCGGGGCAGTTGCCTATACGCTGAATCCTTCCGTTAGCGATGAATACGTCGGTAATTTCTATCCTCCCTTCGTTCACTACCTGAACATTTCTGATGATGGTTTTTTGCTGCATATTATGTGTTGTTTCTGCAGACAAATCATGCGTTCAGTGAATGTCGACTGCAGGTGCGCGAAGTTACGATGCCTGTTCGATTCGGCCTTTCCTCCCGAATGATCCTTGAGCCTGGATGTATTGCATGTGCTCCTGGTTAATGGATGGTCAAACGGGCGATGGCCTGTTCACTCTACCCTCACCCGCAGTCCGAGCATGAAATTCAAACCCGCCTGAGGAAACAGGAAGTCTTCAGAAATCATTCTTCCACCGTAGGTGTAGCGATAGGTATAGCCATTGCTTGCGTACCTGGTGTTCAGCAGGTTGTTCACCTGCAGGGTCAAAGTGGTTTGTCTGCTGTTCCAGGCCAGGCGCAGGTCGCTCACGAAATAGGGATTAAGGCTGGCTTCCCGCCTGCCGGTATTGTCCATAAACTGGCGGCTCACGTACTTATTGTTGAGCGCTAAATCCCAGTGCTTACGGGGTTTCCAGCTGAGGATGGCCGCACCGACAGCCGCCGGTGAAAACGCGATGGGCGTAAGCCCGTATCTGATGACATCAGTGCTGTAGTTGTCGTAGTTGCTCACGTATTCGCTGAAGTTGCGGATGCGGTTTTGGCTGAGGCTCAGGTTGCCGGCAATATTGAAACGCGATCCCAGGCTGCGGGCGGCTTCCAACTCAATACCTGCGCGGTAGCTGCGTGCCACGTTTTGCCTGAGCGGCGTGCCCACGTCGTTCACAGCGCCGGTAAGCACCAGCTGGTTGCGGTAATCCATGAAGTACAGGTTGCTGCGGAACAACCACTTGCTGCGACTTACGCGGTATCCTGCTTCCCAGTCAAACATCTGCTCCGGCAGCGGCAGCGGCGTGCCTGGCTTTTGGTCGGTAAAGTCGCTGCGGTTGGGTTCCCGTTGACCTATATTCATCGAAGCATACACCTGTGCCGCATGGCGCAATCGATACATGAATCCCACTTTGGGGTTGAAGAAGCAATGACGGAAGGAAAAGCCTACATCGCGCAGGTCGTTGTCACTGCCGCTGTTGCGGTGCGCCACCACGCGGTATTGCAGGTCGGAATACCAGGTAAACCGCTTCCACTCCACCGTATTGCGCATGAACACATTGGCATCCTGCTTACGTCCGTGTGCGTGGTAGTATTCGTAATCATCCTGCGGGAAACCGCCTTTTTCCGCCCAGATGACCCTTCCAAAATGTGCTCCATCGTATAAAAATCCCGCCGCACCGGCCTGCAGGTTCCATCCGCCAACCTGTTGGGCATACGAGGCTGTCAAACCGTTGAAACGGTTATCCAGCCAGCGCCTGCGGATCAGGTTGCTGCGCGAAATGGTATCCAATCCAAACACCTGTGGATTCAGGCCGTAAGCCGCGTACTGGTCATTGCTGCGGAACTGCTCGAAATAACCCGCTCCGTGGGTATGGTGGTACGTGAGGTTGAGCACGCCGCGCTGCATACGCGTCTGAAACAAGGCCTGGGTATGACTTTGTCCGTACTGATCCACTTCCCCGCGATAGCGGTAATAGTTATAGCGGCGGTCGCTCCCGAACAGGTTGGCGGAATCCTGCGGGGTTTTGTACAGCACGCCGAGGTTGTTGTAATAGTGCTCGGCAAGTGCATCGCGATTGCCCTCAAGCAGGGCCCTGGGCACGCCCCACCACGCCTGATAGGTGCGTTCATTGCCGCGGAAATGGATGAGGCGCAGCGCCTGTTTCCCGTTGCGGTATCCCATGGCGGCGTAAAAACTGCCCAAACGCGATGATGCGCGATCTACATAACCATCACTGTTGATTTCTGAAATGCGCATTTCAGCATCCCAGTGCTTCTTGATAAGCCCGGTGCCGGCATTAAGCGTGGCGCGGCGGGTATGGAACGAACCCAAGCCGGAGTTCAACTCCACAAAAGGCCGTTCTGCGCCGGATTCGCTTTGCAAGTTCAGGGTGGCACCAAACGCTCCGGAACCATTGGTGCTTGCGCCAATGCCGCGCTGCAGCTGCACGTTGTTCAGACTGGAGACCAAATCGGGTGTATTCACCCAAAACACGGCATGACTTTCGGCATCATTGAGCGGGATGCCGTTCAGCGTTACGTTGATGCGGGTGGCGTCGCTGCCGCGCACGCGGATTCCCGTATAGCCGATGCCCGCGCCGGCGTCGCTGGTGCTCACCACGCCCGGCTGCCATTGCAACATCATGGGAAGATCCTGTCCCAGGTTTAATGCCTGCAATTCCTTTTTACTCATGTTGGTGAAGGCGCCCGGCGTGCGGTGGTTCGCCTGTACGGTGGTAACCTGAACAGCAACCATCACCCGTGCATCAGGCACCATCACAAACAAGGTATCCGAAGGCAGTTGGTCAGACAGATTGATTTTAATAGGCTCAAAACCATCTTTGCTGATTTCCAGCACACAGCCCGAACAGCTGCGCATGGATGCTGTAAATCGTCCTTGTGCATCGGTATATGTTCCGAAGAATCCCGGTTCGATGCGCACCAGGGCTCCTTCCACAGGTTTACCTAAATAATCCTTGACATGTGCGCTCCATTGGGCCTGCACGAGGGTGCAGAAGGTCAGCAACAGGCCGCTGCATAGCAATCTCTTCATCATGTTATTTTCGTTTTGACGGAGATTCCGGTGGCGCAGGCCAGAACAGCATGTTCCTAACTCCCTTCGCAGGCATTACCCTGATCAGGTTTGCGGGTATCATCTCAGCCGCCTTATGGCAGCACCCCGGTTTCCGAGGGCAAAACTAAGCGAAGTCGCACAGCTTGTCAAGGCTGTTCATGCCAGCA
>JBEDND010000041.1:0-2888 GCA_041170785.1 Bacteroidota bacterium
ACGTGCAGCCGCCATCATGGAAGCCCAGCGTGAAATTTCAGAAGCCCTGAATCAGGAAATGTTAGGCAAAGAATACAAGGTGATGTTCGATCGCATGGATGGAGGTTATTTTGTGGGTAGAACAGAGTTTGATTCTCCGGAAGTAGATAATGAGGTTTTGGTGCCCGTTGAGGGTAATTATGTGCGTGTTGGTGACTTTGCACAAGTGCGCATCACCGATGTAACCCCATACGATCTTTATGGAACCCTTGCATGAAATGCGCTCCGCTGAAAGTACCCGATTCTTATTTTCCCCCTCAATTAGCAAGGGCGGAAGCGATTTCTGATTTTCCGAAGGAAATTACCCAACAACTGATTCATCGGCGCCAATTCCCTGATGAAAAGCGGGCCATACTTGCCGATACGCTGCTGAAACAATACACGAACACAACGGGGTTTCCTGGGTCACTAACTGAAAAAAACATTGAAGCGCTGAGGGATCAGCACACATTTACCGTAACTACAGGACAGCAATTGCACATCATGCTTGGTCCCTTGTACGTTTTGTACAAGATTACCGATGTAATCCGGATTTGCAGGCGGCTGAGCAGTGATTTTCCCGGATACCATTTCGTTCCGGTATTCTGGATGGCAAGTGAAGACCACGACTTTGCCGAAATTTCCACCTTCGAGCTTTATGGCAAAACATATCATTGGGAAGCTGCATCCGGAGGTCCAGTTGGCCGCCTGAAGTCTGATTCCATGCAGTTGATGTTTGAAGAGATTGAAAGCAACCTGCATCGAGTAGAAGAAAAAAATGCGTGGAAACAGTTTTGCGCGAGCTATAAACCCGGTATTACCCTTAGTGAAGCAACAAGAAATTTCGTGCATTCGCTGTTTTCCAAATATGGATTACTTTGCCTGGATCCCGATGATGTTTCGCTAAAAAAGCTCTTTCAGCCATTGTTGGAAAAGGAGTTGATGGAAGGTTTTTTTACCGCTGCATACCTCGAGCAAGGGAGTTTTTTAGCGGAAACGGGGTGAAACCAGAGGCGCATGTGCGCAACCCAAATCTGTTTTTCATTAACCCTGACACAGGAACCCGCAACCGCATTGACCGTGACCCTGAATCTCCCGGTTTTTTAGTGGATGGCATTCATTGGACACAAGCAGCCCTTCAAGAATCACTGATAACTTTTCCGGAGCGCTTTAGCCCCAATGTGCTGATGCGACCATTGTATCAGGAAACCATTCTGCCCAATTTAGCATACATAGCAGGGCCTTCCGAATATGTGTACTGGCAACAAACGGCCCGCGCATTCAACCTGGCTGAAATGATGCTTCCGGCCTTGATAAAACGGACTTCTTTTGTGATACCCGATGCCAAAACATCCCTCTTATTGGCGAGTACGGACCTTGAATTATCACAACTTTGGCTGGAAGAAAACAAGTTGCAATCATACCTTTTGAATCATTTCATGCACGACGATGGATTTCCTCAATTGGTGAAATCATATGAATCTCTGGTGAATCAGCTGCATGCATTGCTTCATGCTTGGAAAAGCCCTGCGTTGAAAGAGTTAAAAGGACTTAGTGATAACTACCTCAAAGGACTTCAAAAGGCACGTAAAACCTATGAAAGTCAGGTGATTGAACAACCTGGTCAATTGCTTGAGGTTCGTCGATTGTTAAAGGCAGCGCAAAGGTATTTTTCCACCGCACATCCACAAGAGCGAACGGTACATACAGCCGCATTTTTACTTACCGGCACTGAAATACCTGATTATCTCGTTTCATCGTTTATTGGCGAACAGGGTTCAATGCACCTTTTATTTGAGGCTACATGATTTATTTCCGCGAATCCATCTTGCAAAAAACATAATCCGTGCTTATGTTTGCGGAGAAATTATTCTGATTGTTCAATGAAAACGCTGAAAAGGTTGTCCCTCTTTCTGATCGTTCTGGGTTCTTACTCTGCATATGCTCAGGGTTTGGATACCAGTGTCGGCAATACTTCTGGCTCTGCTCAGGGAGGTGTTAAATGGCATCCCACTGCTGAGTCTAAATGGCCGGCTGGTAAGGGTCGGACAGACCGCACAAACGATTCTGGTCAGTATTCTGTTACTAGCTATTTTGTAGATCGTCGCGCTAAAAAATGGTCGCTTGGCATTGGTGGTGGACCAACCGCATTCTTCGGAGATGCAGATAAAATTGTTCCAAGTTGGCATATTCGTCCGTTTGTGAAATATTCGATTTCCCAAACTTTTGGCCTTCGTGGGGAATACAATTACGGATTCCTTCGCGGAGCTCGTGATTTTCAGGCACCAACAAACTTCAAGGACTTCTTCGAATTCCGAAGCCGTTTCCAGGACATGAATGTCCAAATGGTATTCACCCTCGGAAACATTTCATTCTTACGTCCGCTTCGCAAAACACAGATGTACATGTTCGTGGGCATGGGCGTAATGGCATACCGTTCCAGAGCCACCTTTGTAGATCAGCGTTTGTTCATTGGAGGTGACTATTACCTTACGCACTATTTTAGCCAAGGTAAGAAAAACCCAAATCTGGGTAAACCTGTTGAAGAGCGTTGGGAAAGCCGAAACGCTATGGTGCCTTTTGGATTTGGTTTCAAACACAATCTTGGCCGCTTGTTCGACATAGGTTTTGAATATCGTCAAACTTGGGTGCGTGATGACGATATCGACGTGTACAATACCCAAATATTTCAAAATCGTTATTTCGACAGTTATGGTTTAATGAATTTGAATCTTTCCTGGAAATTCGGAAACAAGAATCCACAGCATTACGATTGGTTGAGTCCGGTTGAATCCATGTACGACAAAATTGCCAAAGTGGAGAAAACCCTCGATACACTTACCAAAGATGATGATAAAGATGGTGTAAGC
>JBEDND010000042.1:0-3156 GCA_041170785.1 Bacteroidota bacterium
ACCTGAATGCGTGGCTGCAGGTCGGGAAGTTCGTTGATCACGAAGATGCAGCGGTGGCTGCGCGGAATGAGTCCGAAGTGGATGGCGCGGGGATCGCTGTACGGGATGTTCAGGTTGCTGGCTTTGATGGGATCCACATCGCCTACGAGGTCGGCTACCGACACATCGGGTGTGGCCAGCTTCTCTACATAGCGGTCGTTGCGGTGCAGCCAGCTTACCGGCGTGGCGTCGCCTCGTTCCTGGATGAGTTGTTTCGAGGATTCCAGCAAAGGCATCATCGGATCTTCATTCAGCTCACTGCCTTCCAGCACCGGCACCCATTCATCGAGCAGCTGGGTCATCAGGCGTGCCATGCGTGTTTTTGCCTGACCGCGCAAGCCAAGCAGGTTGATCTGATGGCCGGAAAGGATGGCGTGCTCCAGATCAGGAATAACAGAATGTTCGTAACCCAAAATGCCGGTGAATACCGGTTTTTGATCGCGCAGGGCAGCAATCAGGTTGCCCCGCAATTCTTCTTTAATGGATTTAGGCTGGTAGCCCGCCGCTTTCAGTGCGCCAAGGGTATGAATGTGTTGATGATCCATGTTGCTGCAAATGGTACAATAAAGAGGGAGAAATGTTTCAGGCAAGGGCAGAAAAGGCTGCACAGGAAACACATGCTTTCACCACCACAACAATTCCTCAACCCCTGCTGCACTGCATTGACTTATGCGAAGTACTTGCGCCTTTGAATATACAGGGTTGCACCCTATTGTTTTTTTACAGGAAGGTTTCCGGATGAACCATGCCATAGGCTTGTTTATTCTGGTGCTGGCGGTGTATTCATCTTCAGGAAATAAAATATCATTAATCCAGAGTTTTTCCTTTGACGAAGTTTTAGTTTGCACCCATATGCGCATACTGATCCAAGCTGCTGCATACATGAATGAAGTGAAAACCCAGGCAAAGCGTGAAAAGAAAAAAGCAACCTGGAATTTATACGGGCAAGGAACTGTTATATTCCTGATAAGCAGGGGCATCATGGCGCTGCTTTTGAGCGGCTATCAGCAAAAGCGGGCCGCGGAATTAGTTCAACAGGGCAACAGCCGGAGTATCTGCATTCATGCTGCCTGAACGAAGCAACTTATGTCTGGAAAGCATCCGGGTGAACAGCGTTTTCAAACTCTGTCCATGATGTTGGAGTATTTGTGGAAACAAGCTTTTTACGGGGTGTAGATTAGGCATTGCGTTTACATCCAGGAGGTAAACAACATGGTCATGCACCCTAAAATCGCAGCGCGACATGTATTCCAATCCCACGTACTGATGCGCGGCAAGCGCGGCATTGCTGAGCTGTTCACGCAAAGACACATCTAATACCGGGAAAAAATCGCGTGTTGTTGTGCCGTACTCCTGGCCTGCGATGAACACTTCACGCTTTGGAAACGGAACTATTTCCACGGGTGGGAGTGTTTCGTAGCTCATACCTGTGGCATCGGGCAAAACGGCAACAGAGAACTCACGTCCGTTGAGGTAGGGCTGTACCATCCATTCTTCCGGGTTAAGCCTGTGGAATGTATTGCGCAGTTCGTCACTGCTGATGATGGAGATATTGCGGTGACATCCTCCGGAAACAGGTTTAACGATATACATCCCTTCCTGAATTTCACCTTCATGATCCAGTGAACGGGCTACAGGAAGACCAAAATCCATCAACAGTCTTTCTACTTCCTTTTTATGCTGCGCCAGTTGCTGCACGTTCCCTCTTGCTGAGAGGTGTGGGATTTCGTGCTGGTCCAGCCAAGCGGCCACTTCCCATTGCATCAAATGTTTAAACCCATAACATAGGTTTACCACACAATAGTATTGCGACAGAAGATCTGCGAGCTCGGCACAAGGATCAATCATGTGAATGATGTCCACCTCATACTTTGGATTCAAGGATTGACATACCTTTCTTACGGTTGCTGTGTCTATATTTTCCTGCCAGGGAGTGAAGCGGCTGTCGGCATACAAGATGGCGATGTGTTGTTTCATGCGGGAACGATATTCTGTCGACACTTTTACCCCAATGTGATGAGGTTTTTATGATATGTTACAAGAGCCGGTTTGCCAGATTTGCCAACGCGCTGCGTTCACCCTTTTCCAGAGTCACGTGGGCGTAAATTTCCTGATTCTTAAAGCGGTCTATCAGGTAGGAAAGGCCGTTGGATTGTGTATCCAGGTAAGGTGTATCAATTTGGTATATATCGCCGGTGAATATGATTTTGGTGCCTTCACCGGCGCGAGTGATGATGGTTTTCACTTCCAGCGGCGTGAGGTTCTGTGCTTCATCTACAATAAATAAGATATTGGCGAGGCTGCGTCCGCGTATATATGCCAAAGGGGTAACCACCAGTTTTTCGGCCTGTAACATTTCCTTTATTCTTTGGGCATCTTTAGAAGTTTCCTTGAATTGGCCCTGGATGAGCTTCAGGTTGTCCCACAATGGTTCCATGTAGGGATTTATTTTCTGTAAGGCATCACCGGGAAGGAATCCAATATCCTTATTGTTGAGCGGCACTATGGGGCGGGCAAGATAAATTTGCCTGAAGTCGCTGCGCTGTGCTAAAGCGCTGGCCAAAGCAAGAAGGGTCTTTCCTGTGCCTGCAACACCTTGGATGGTAATCAGTTTTATATCAGGATTAAATAAGGCATGCATGGCAAAAGTTTGTTCTGCATTTTTTGGTTTGATGCCATAGGCACTTACTTTTTCAATCTTCCGGAGCGTTTGCGTAGCTTTCTGATAGTAGGCCAATGCTGATTTCTCATTGTTCTTCATCAGCACAAACTGATTGCTGAAGGGTTCTTGGCTCAAAACCTTTGAATATTCCATTTGTCGTTCCATATGAAACTGTTCTATCAGTTTAGAGTCTGTCCATTCTGCTTCCATAATACCCCGGTATAATCCTTCCACATCCTTGATTTTACCGGTTTCATAGTCTTCTGCATTCAATCCCAAAGAGCGCGCTTTGATGCGCAGATTCATGTCTTTACTCACCAGTATTACCTTTCGTAATGGGAATTCCTGATGCAATTGAATTGTAGCATTCAGAATTTGGTGATCGTTTTTCCTATCGCCGAAAATAGTTGTGGCATCCGGCGATATCGGATGTTGCGGATGCATGATGATGCGCA
>JBEDND010000043.1:0-6396 GCA_041170785.1 Bacteroidota bacterium
CCAAAGGCTTCAACGGCGGCTTTACGCAGCGCAATACGCCCGGCTTGGTTGCTGCGTCTTCACGTACTTTGCTGTTTTGGGACGGCAGGGCCGAAAATCTGGAGGCTCAGGTGATGCATCCCGTCACGCATCCGGTAGAAATGGGCATGACTGCTGCCGAAGTGGAATCCCGCTTGCGTCAGGATCCGATGTACAAAGCGGCCTTCCGAAACATTTACCGCTCCAGCCCTTCAGCCGCGCTGCTTTCCAAAGCCATCGCCGCCTATGAACGCAGCCTTGAATGGTACGACGCGCCGTTCGATCGATTCATGTTCGGCGACAGCAATGCACTGAGTCCCGCCGCGCAAAGAGGCCGTGAACTGTTCATTGGCAAGGCCGGCTGCTTCGATTGTCACTTTTCTCCCGATTTTACGGTAGATGAATACCGCAACATTGGCTTGTTCAATGGAAAGAACTGGAATGACAGCGGCCGCATCCGGATCAGCGGAAAGCCTGAAGATTTAGGCAGTTTTCGCGTGCCCGGATTGCGCAACCTCACGCTCACCGCACCCTACATGCACAACGGTGCATTTCCCACACTTGAATCGGTGGTGGCCTATTACAACCAACCGGATGTCCGGGTTCCCGATGCCATCAACCGCGATACGCTTATCAAGGCAAACCTGAACCTCAGCGCGCAGGAACAGGCAGACCTGGTGGCCTTTCTGCAATCCCTTACCTCATCGCATTTCAACCCGTGAGTCATCCTGTCGACGGACTGCAGGAACAAGCGCGCAAAAAGCGCGAAGCCTTCCGCAAAACCGTGAAAACCATCAAAAAACGCCCGCCAAATCGGCTGGACGAATGGTTTGAGGAAGCGCATGAAGCAACGTTTCAAACGCTGGATTGCCTGCAATGCGCCAACTGTTGCAGCACCACCAGCCCGATGTTCTTCGACAAGGACATCGAACGGCTGGCCGCCCATTTGCGTATGAAGCCGGGCGCTTTTATCGAGCAATACCTGTTTTTAGATACCGACGGCATCTATGCCTTAAAACAAACACCTTGTCCCTTTTTAGGCGCCGACCGCTATTGCGGCGTTTATGAATACCGTCCGAAAGCCTGCCGGGAATTTCCGCATACGCAGCACCGGAAAATGGTACAGAAGCTGGATCTGGCGGTGACCAACAGCAGTATATGTCCTGCGGTGTTTCGCATCCTTGAAATGCTGGAACAGGCGCTGCCTGCTATGAAATGAATCCTTCAAAAACCTTTACCGCAGGGCCGGTCAGCACAATGTTGCGGTACATCTCCTGTTGGAAATCAAAGGCCACGTGCAGGATGCCGCCCCGGGTATGTACATGCACTTCATGAGGTCCTTCATGGCCTTTATTCCGGGCATGGGTGCCTAAAGCTGCTGCGGTAACGCCTGTACCACAGCTCAGGGTTTCGTTTTCCACTCCGCGCTCATAAGTGCGCATGAACAGGGTATCGGGGCTGCGCTGTTCTACCAGGTTTACATTGATGCCTGCTTCGGCATAAGCCTCTGAATAACGCACCCGATGTGCCAGCGTAATCAGGTCGTAGGCGTTGGGGTCGCGGTCGGTGAAGATGAGGTAATGTGGAGAACCCGTGTGCAGGATCAGGTCTTCGCCTTGTTGTTCCACATGGCGCACGTCGTTCATCTGCAGCGCGATGTTTCCGTCAGGAAGTAGTCGTGCTTCGTGCGGACCATCTGCCGCCGTGAACCGTGCTGTTTGACCTTTGATCAGGCCCAGGTCGGCAGCGAAACGCGTGATGCAGCGGGCGCCATTGCCGCATAGCGTACTCAGCTTGCCGTCGCTGTTGTAATACACCATCCGGAAGTCCAGAGCAGTGTCTTGTTCCAGCAACATCAGGCCATCGGCACCAATGCCGGTATGGCGGTTGCACCAGTCTTGAACGGGAAGGTGTGCAATGCTGCCGTCGCGGTTGTCCAGCAGGATGAAATCATTGCCTGCGCCGTGGTATTTATAGAATTTCATTCGCTGCCGAATTCATTCAACAGGGCTTTGTCTTTTAAAGCAACAAGCGGCTGCCTGCCTTTGGCTTGTATGTTCAGTTCATACCATTGGCCTGCACTTTTCAGGAAGTAACGCGACCGGTATCGGATCAGCAGGGGGTTCAGATAATCGAGGTTGTTGATGATGATCTGATTTCCGCTTTTGATTTCATAGCTGATTCCGGGTTCGGGCACATTCAGGAACACCAAATCGTATTGGGCTTGAATGCTGTTGTCTTTGCGGATGGTCTGAGGTGCCGATGCGGGCGATTCATCCGATGTAGTCGGCGCCTTTTCAGGAACCTTTTTCATCGCTTTTGTAGTGGTTATTTGATCCGGCGTATTGCCCGCCATGGTTTCATTTTGTTCCCATTCTGCGAGGGCTAAGCGAACGCTGGCCACAAGTTCAGGAGCGGGTTCGGCCGGAGCCGAAAGTGGCATGTCAGATTCAGGAATGCCGGCATCATCCTGAAAATTTGTGGGCGCATCTTCCACCAATTCCTGTGCAACGTCCGGTGTTACCACTGCCACCAGTTCTTCCTGTGCTCGGTTCTGTGTATGGTCTTTCTGGGCGTTGGATGGCGGAGGCAATGCCGGGATTCCGGATTCAGGCGCATTGGTTCCAGGTGAAGGATTGTTCGAGGCAACTACGGAAGTTTCTACCTTGGGCAAAACGGACTTCCAACCCAGCCATCCGGCGGCGAACAGCGCAATGGATGCAGCGATGCCAATCAGAAAACTCCGGTTGCGTGGAAGGGTAATCACCCGTTGACGGGTTCTTTCGGCGATATAGCGCTTCAATTCATCCCTGCGCGCCTGGCGAATGCCTTCAGCAAGCAGCTTTTGGGTGTTGAACTCCAGGGCAAAAGCAGCATCCTGCCGGAGCCGGCGTTCAAACAATTCCAGCTCTTCACCCCGCAGTTCCCCGCGCAGGTAGCGGTCTATCCATTCACTATGATCTACGGGATTGGTCATGACTTTAGCCTAAAAAATCTTCTTTGTTGAATTGAGCTTTAACTTTTTCTTCCAGTCGTTTAAAACACTGGTATTTCTTCGCCTTTGTGGTAGCGGCATTGTTATAACCCAACCGCAGGGCAATTTGTTCCATGTCGAGCGACTCGAAATAGAAAAGCGTGAGCAGCTTGCGGCAGTTTTCATCCAGTTGTTCCACCATTTGTACCACTTTCTTCAGGTCGAGGCGATCGGTGCTGACATTCGCTGACATTTTTTCAGCATCTGCCGGATCTTGGTCGCTGAAGCGCAACTGTTTCCGCAGTTGTTTCAGCCATTGGTTTCGCCCGATGGCCATCAAATATGTACCCCAGCCGGCGCTGAGCGTGAAGTCGGATTTTTGCGCATTTTGCCAGGCTGCCACCAAGACTTCCTGGATTAAGTCTTCCGCATCTTCGCGTGATCCCTGATTGTTCAGCACATATTTGCGGAGCATCTGATGGTGTTTGCGGTATAGAATCACCAGGGCTTCCTGGTTGCCTGCGCTGATCATGGAGCGAATCTCCTCGTCTCCCGGTGTCCTGGAACCGAACATTTCACGGATATTTGATACCTTTTCGTCGATAGAGGTAAAAGGCAGCTTCGAAAATAAAATAAGTCTGCTGTATTTGGGTTTACCATAAACCTCTTTGGAATAAAAATTGAAAAAGCCAACACGAAACTTAAACACTTTTGAACCATGAACGGAACATTAAAGAAAACAGGAATTCTGATTCTGGCCGCCTTTTTGGGTGGCGCCGGGGCTTTGGCCCTGAATCGCTGGGTCAGCAACCGCGCCGTTTTGGGTTCCATTGAAGCCAGGCAGCAGGCAGCTCCTTATGCCGCACGTTTCGCCAGCATCAACGGTACCCCGGCATTTGATTTCACCGCTGTGGCAGAAGTAGCCACCGCAGCCGTGGTGCACATCAAAACCATCAGTGCCGCTCCAAAATCTGCGCAAGGCGGAATGCCGCCACAAATGGATCCGTTTGGATTCTTTAACAATCCGAACTTCCGATTTGAAATGCCCAATACCCCGCGCAGCGGCAGCGGTTCCGGGGTAATTGTTACCGACGACGGGTACATCATTACCAACAACCACGTAATTAGCGGTGCCAGCAAAATAGAAGTTGTGCTGAACGACAAACGCACTTTTGTGGCCGATTTGGTTGGCGCCGATCCGAACACCGACATCGCGCTGATCCGCATCGATCAAACCGGATTGCCATTCCTGAAATACGGCAACAGCGAAACAATCAAGGTAGGCCAGTGGGTCGTTGCCGTTGGAAATCCATTCAACCTGACCAGCACCGTTACCTCAGGCATAGTAAGCGCCATGGGCCGCAACATCGACCTCATCCGCAGCCAGGGAAACAAATACGCCATCGAGAACTTCATCCAGACAGATGCCGCCATCAACCCCGGCAACAGCGGTGGAGCGCTGGTGAACACCTCCGGTGAACTGATCGGCATCAATACCGCCATTGCCAGCGAAACCGGCAGTTATGTGGGTTATGGCTTTGCCATTCCGGTGAACCTGGTGAAAAAGGTTGTGGATGATCTGCTCAACTTCGGCAAGGTGCAACGCGGATTGTTGGGTGTTTCCATCCAAGACATTACCCAGGATTTGGCCGACCGCGAGCAGTTGAAAAGCCTCAGTGGTGTTTATGTGGCAGAAGTGGTGGACGGAGGCGCAGCCAAGAAGGCAGGGGTGAAGCAAGGTGATGTGATCCTGGCCATCAACGGCGTGGCCGTGAACAGCTCAGCTGCACTTCAGGGCGAAGTAGGCAAATACCGGCCCGGCGACAAGCTAAAGGTTAAAGTGCTGCGCAGTGGTTCTGAAAAAGAAGTGGAAGCAGTGCTTCAAAGCGAGGACGGGAAAACTTCTACAGAAACAGCAAAACAAACCAACAATGCGGAATTCAAGGGTTTGAAACTCCAGCCCTCCACCCGCGAGGAACGCGCAGCGCTGAACCTCAAAAACGGGGTCCGTGTGGAATCTGTGGACGGCGTATTCAAAGATGCCGGCATCAAGCCCGGGTTCATCATCACGCATATTCAGAATGATCCCGTGTACAGCACTTCCGGGGCAGTACTCGCCCTCGAAGGTTTGAAAGGAAGCATCACCATTGAAGGTAAATATGCCGATGGGAAAGAACAGATTTATGCCGTGAAACTTCCCTCGGAAAAAACGCCGTAAGGAGAAAACATCTTGAGATCCATATCATCCTGATGAAAAGCAATCGCAGTCATCCTTGCTTGTCTCGGGGGAACGCAGTGAATCCCGGGCAGCTTGCCCCGCAAGCGAAGTGATGCGGGGGAGCCTCGGGGAAGCTTGTCGAAGGATGTTGCCCTTGAATGACAACAGCCATGTGACGCGGGAGCAATTCGCGAAGGTCACAAAACGAACCTGAAGCAACTGCAGGTTGCACATTGATTGACGAAAACATCACAACAAAAAAGCCCCGAATTCCGGGGCTTTTTTGTTGTATCAAACTTGATGTTAGAATGGTGGATCTTCAACAATCATGGCGCCGAAAGAGCCGCCGGTATAGCCGCCACCTGCATCGTCATCATTCATCTTGCTGGAGAAGGTCATGATGCCGCTGTTGTCGTAACCATTGTTCATGGTATCGCTGCCCAGATCTTCAAACCTGGAGTATTGACCAACGAAGCGGGCAGGAGCAGAACCTGTTTCGCCGTGGCGGTGTTTTGCCAGGATGATTTCACATTGGCCCTGGATGTTGTTGCCCTCTGCATCATGCGTATTGCCGTGGTAATCCTGGCGATACAAGAACATCACCAAATCGGCATCCTGTTCAATACTTCCGGATTCGCGCAAGTCGCTGAGCATGGGTCGTTTATCTGCACGTTTTTCAACTTCACGACTCAACTGGGCCAGGGCGATGACCGGCACGTCGAGTTCCTTGGCCAGGCTTTTCAGCGAGCGCGAGATATGGCTGATTTCCTGTTCGCGGTTGTTGATGTTTTTGTCATCGGCACGCATCAGCTGCAGGTAGTCAATCACTATCATGTCAAGCCCGTGTTGGCTGTGCATGCGCCGGCATTTCGCCTTCAGGTCGAACACAGAAAGCTGGGGCGTGTCGTCCAGGTAAATCCTGGATTTGTCCAGGCGCACGGTGCGTTGGTGCAGGCGGCGCCATTCTTCTTCGTTCAGGCTGGCACTGCGGATGCGGTCGCTGGCGATTTCTGCTTCGGCGCTGATGAGTCGGTTTACCAGCTGCAAATCCTGCATTTCCAGCGAGAAGATGGCCACTGCTTTGTCGAAATTCACTGCGGCATTCCGCGCAATGGAAAGGGCAAAAGCCGTTTTACCCATACCCGGACGGGCCGCCACAATGATCAAATCGCTTTTTTGGAATCCG
>JBEDND010000044.1:0-4804 GCA_041170785.1 Bacteroidota bacterium
CCTATGGCCGGACCACTGATGGTGAATTTCACTTCCATGGTTTTCGCCAGGCTTTCCACCTCTCGGCGATCCAAACCTTTGCGCATGCGGGTTCCACCGCCGGCAGCGCCGTTGCGCAGGCTGTTGATGACCACCCAGCCTTCGGCTTCGGTTTCTGTGTCTTTCCATTCAAATACAATCTCGGGCCTCTTGTGCTCAAAACGCTCTACCAGTTGCTGCAGTCGGTTCATGTTGTATGGGTATGCTTTTTTTAAATGATGCTGGAAAAGTCACCGTGCAGGGCACCGGTGCAATTGTCGTGGCTTGCGCCGGTGTATTCGCCGCGGGTGGTGCTCAGGTTGCATACGCGCAGGGCGCCGAGCAAGGCAAAGATGAGGGCCTCCTTGAAATTCACCAGATGGCTGTCCGGAACCACAATACTGGCATCGGTTTCACTCTGGATGAATTCAATCAGGGTTTGGTTGAAGGCTCCGCCTCCGGTCACCAGCACGCGCTTGCCCTCGGAAGCGCCGCCACAAAGGGCGTCGATATTCCGGCCGATTTGTCCGGCAATATGGTTGACCAGTGTTTTCATGCGGTCGGCCAAAGGCAGCCCGTCGTAATCGCGCACAACATGCCAGAATTCTTTATTGATCCATTCGCGGCTCAGGCTTTTCGGGTATGGCCGGTGGTAGTATTCGATGTCTTCCAGGCGGTTTTGCAACTCGTAATGGATGGAACCTCCTGCGGCAATGGCTCCGCCATCGTCGTATTTCTGTCCGGCTTCGCGCGCCAGCCGATTCAGCACGATGTTACACGGAGCGATGTCGTAAGCAAAGCGGCTATTCCCGTCGCTGCCGGAGATGTTGCTGATGCCGCCCAGGTTCAGGCAGAAATCATAGTCGCTGAACAGCAAGGCATCTCCGATGCCTGCCAGCGGCGCCCCTTGTCCGCCGGAAGCTACGTCCATGCGGCGGAAATCGTTCACCACGGGAAGTCCGCAAAACGCAGACAGCGTCTGACCGCAGCCAATCTGCGCAGTGACCCAGCCATCGGGATCGTGAAACAGTGTATGGCCATGGCTGGCCACCAGATCGGCCTGGGCACCGTGCTTCAGCAGAAACGCCTTCACCAGCTCGCCCAGATAACGACCGTAAAAAATGTCGGTTTTGGCATAAAGCAGCGAACTCTGGTATTGCAGCTGCGACAGGCGCACGCGCCACTTTTCTTCATAGGGGATGGTTTCGGCCGCTTCTATTCGATACGTCCATCCGTCAGCAGTTCCTGTAAGCTGGCATAATGCGAGGTCCACACCGTCCATAGAGGTTCCACTCATGATACCTACAACGCGAAAGGTTCGTTCCATAAGCCTTTAAAGTGGGCAAAAATACGTCCACGGTGTATTTTTGGGGCATGAGCAACCGCAGAAGCTTCATCAGAAACAATGCCTTGCTGTTCACAGCACTGGCAACGGGTCAACACCTGGACGCGCTGGAACACGCGCCCAACCTGCTTTCCGGCGATCCGTCCGATGAATCTTACTGGCGGATGGTACGTGCGCAATTTCCGCTGGACAGCAAAAAAACATTCCTCAACAACGGCACAATGGGTCCCTCGCCCTATCCGGTGCTGGAAGCCGTGAATTCAGGCCTCGACAAAACTTCGCGCGAAGCGCAGTACGGCGGCGGTGAAGCAGAGGCGCTGGAAGCCCTCGCGGGGTTCCTTGGCACAGGAAAGGAGGAACTGGCACTGGTGCATAATGTTTCTGAAGCCATCAATATCGTAGCCCACGGGCTTCCCTTCAGCAAAGGCGATGAAGTGCTGATTACAGGTCACGAACACGTGGGGAATGCCCTGCCCTGGCTGAACCGCGCCCGCCTGGATGGCATCGTGCTGAAGGTGGTTCCCCTAGGAACAACCGCTGACGAAACCCTGAACAATGTGAACGCTGCCATCACGCGCAAAACCAAGGCTTTGGCGCTGCCGCATATTCCATGCACCATCGGACAGGTGCTGCCGGTGAAAGACATCTGCGCGCTGGCCGCCGCTAAAGGTTTGTGGAGCTTCATCGACGGCGCGCATCCTCCGGGTATGCTGGAGCTGAACCTGCACGACATCGGCTGCGACTTCTACGCTTCCTGCTGTCATAAATGGATGCTCGGACCGCAAGGCACGGGATTTCTGTACGTGAAAAAAGACAAACTGGACCTGCTGCAAACCCGTGGCGTGGGAGGCGGCAGCGATACGGGTTGGGACATGCTTTCCCAACCGCCTTCCATGAAGGGATACGCTGCGTCGGCCCACCGCTATTACTACGGAACGCAAAGCGCAGCATTGTACCACGGCATTGTGGCGGCCATTGCTTTTCAAAACAACATCGGCAGGGCCAACATCGAACAAAGGGTGCGCAGCCTCGCTGCTTACCTGCAGGAGCAATTGCTGGCGCTGGGCAACGGCATCGAGATGCTTACACCCGTGGAAGCGGCATCGCGGGGTGCACAAATTGCCTTTCGCTTCCGCGGAAAGGACAACAGGCAGTTTTACGAGCAGTTGGCTAAAAAGAATATTGTCATCCGCCATGTTCCGGAAAATGGCCTCGACTGCCTGCGGGTTTCAACGCACATGTACAATTTCCGTGACGAAGCCAATTTATTGGCTGAGGAAGTGAAACGCTACATCGGCTGATGCTTCCCTCCCAACAGGAAGCCGACATCCGCGCACAATGGCGTTCGGGCAGGCAATCTTTTGTGCTGCACAGTTCCGGAAGCACCGGAGCGCCTGCCGCACATACGCTGAGCCGCAAGCTGATGGAATGGAGCGCGGCGCAAACGGGCATGGCCCTGCAGGTTCAGGCATCGGACCGCATCTTTTGCTGTTTGCCGCTGGACAAGGTTGGCGGCCTGATGCAGGTGGTAAGAAGTGAATCATGGAACATCCCGCTGCTGGCAATCCAGCCGGCCTTGCATCCCATGCAATTCCTGGAAGACAAGCATCCATACAGCATCACCTCCCTCACGGGAAGTCAGCTGAATGCCAGCCTGAACGATACAGCAGAGACAGCAAGGCTGTGCCGATTTAGGGTGGTTCTGGCCGGCGGGGAAGCACTTTCCGCAGCTACAGAACAAAAATCTTTAGATGCGGGTATTCACCTGTGGCATACGTATGGAATGACGGAAACGGCGTCGCATATCGCCTTGCGGAAGGCGGGGACGAAGGGATTCATCCCTTTCCCCGGGGTAGCGTTGAAGTGCGACGCCCGCGACGGGCACTTGATCATTTCCATTCCGGGAATCCTTGAAGCGCCGCTACATACCCGCGACCGCGCCTCGGTGGAATCCGACGGCAGCTTCAGGATTCTGGGCCGGCTCGATACGGTCATCAACAGCGGCGGCATGAAAATCCAGGCAGAAGACGTGGAACAAATCATCGACAGGCTCCATATGCTGCTAGACCGTGCCTTTGTGGTAGCCGGAGCACCGGATGCCACCTGGGGCGAAGCCGTCGTTTTGCTGGTAGAAGGCGAGCCATTTCCCCTTGAGCCGGAACAACTGAAAAATGCCATCAACAACTGCATTCCCTACGGCGCACCGAAAAGAATTCAATTCATCCCCAAACTGCCCCGAACCGATAACGGGAAAATCAACAGGTATGAAGTTCAAAAGTTCCTGCATCATAAACACAGGGATGATTCCGTTTAAATTTGCATGCACAAACACATGAAGAAATACTTAGGCATTTTCAGTATCCTGTTGCTGCTGACCGTGGCATGCAATCCCAACGATACCAGCTATTCAGACAAAGAACGAGACTCACTGAACAAAGTGGACAGCGATACAGCGCAGGATTTGTTTCAGATGATTGAAGCAGAGGAACAGAAAGCCCGCGATTCAGGTCAGTCGGCGCCGGGTGCAAAAGCGGTAGAATTGTCGCCAATTCCCCTGCAGGAAGTTCCGAGCCAACAAAACAACCATCCGGGCCCAATCCAACCTCCGAAAGAAGGCAGACGATGAATGTGGCCATTGCCGGAGCCACCGGCCTGGTAGGAAGCACCATGCTGCGCGTGCTGGAAGAACATGATTTTCCGGTAAGCACTTTGATTCCCGCAGCATCTGCACGTTCGGCAGGTAAAGAAGTATTGTTTCGGGGCGCGCCATACAAGGTCCGTACCATGCAGGAAACCCTGGATGCCCGTCCCGATGTGGCCTTGTTTTCCGCCGGCGGTGATGTGAGCCGTGAATGGGCACCCAAATTCGCTGCAGCGGGCATCACCGTCATCGATAATTCTTCGGCATTCCGCATGGATCCCGAAGTTCCACTGATTGTTCCGGAAGTTAATGCCCACGCGCTGCGGCGGGAACATCGAATCATCGCAAACCCCAACTGCAGCACCATTCAGATGGTGTTGGTCTTGCAGCCACTGCACGCCCGATTCTCGCTGCGCAGGGTGGTGGTGAGCACCTATCAATCCGTATCCGGAACCGGCTACAAAGCCCTGGATCAACTGCAAACCGAAACTTGGAACCGCATGCACCCGGAAGCGCCACAAGCGGTGCACCGCGTGTATCCGCATCCCATTGACCTCAACGTATTGCCGCATATTGACGTGTTCCTGGAAGATGGATACACTAAGGAAGAACAAAAGATGATGCAGGAAACACGTAAAATCATGGGACTACCCGAATTGGCCATCACTGCAACCACCGTGAGGATTCCGGTGATTGGCGGACACAGTGAAAGTGTCAACGCAGAATTTCATAAACCCGTAAATCTGGATGCCGTGCGCAACATTCTGCAAACCGCGCCGGGCGTGATGCTGCGTGATGAA
>JBEDND010000045.1:0-3621 GCA_041170785.1 Bacteroidota bacterium
CGCAGCTGCAGGTTTTCCCGAATCCTGCCAGCGACAAGTTCACCGTATTCATCCCACAAACCCTTCCCAACCAGCGCCTGGAGGTATTTACCTCGGATGGACGCAGTGTGATGTCCGCACAAGTGAATGCAGGAAACAACCTGTTGCGCACCACAAACCTGAAACCAGGAACCTATATCCTGAACTACGGAAACTGGCGCAACACCCTGATTGTTCAGCCCTAAGATGCAGACTTACGTACAAATACCGCGCTGGAAGGGCGAGTTTGCCATCTTTCTGGTGTATGGACTATTGGTTTTCGCCGTTACCATGATCAACCTTGCCCAGTTCGGTCCAAATGTGGCATGGATCTCATTGGGTGTACTGTTGCTGCTGTTTGTGTATTTGTACCGTCGTTTTTCAGGAAACTACTTTGTTTCCGCCGATGAGAAAGGCATTTCCTGGCGGCAGAACATCATGTCGCAGTTGGTATTTATCCCATGGACCTATGTAGCAAAGGCAGATTTCCTGCTCTATGAAATAAACTTCATTGTGCGCGAAAGCGGACAGGTGGTTTCCTTCGCTACCAGTGGTTTATCGGAAGAAGAAACCCAAGAGCTGAAAAAGGTGATTGCCCATTATACGCACACCTACAGCACTTCAGACCCGGACGCCTGAAGCGGTATTGCTTTCAACCTCGCCATCGCGCATGCGCACCACATGCTTTGCATGATGTGCAATATCTTCTTCGTGGGTTACCAGAATGATGGTGTTCCCTTTCTGATGGATTTGCTCGAAGAGCGCCATAATCTCATGTGAGGTTTTCGTGTCGAGGTTTCCTGTTGGCTCGTCGGCAAGCAACAAACTTGGACTGTTTACCAGGGCGCGGGCCACGGCAACCCTTTGCCTTTGTCCTCCGGAAAGTTCATTCGGCGTATGGTTCATGCGGTCGGCAAGTCCCACATCGGCCAAGGCCTGTTCCGCTTTTTGCCGGCGCTCTTTCTTGCTCAAACCTGAATACACCAAGGGCAGCGCCACATTGTCCAATGCCGTGAGCCTGGGCAACAGGTTAAAGGTCTGAAAAACAAACCCGATTTCCTTGTTGCGGATGCCGGAAAGCTGCTCGTCTTTCATGTGGGCAACCTCTTGTCCATTTAGGATATAACTTCCCGCCGAAGGCGTGTCCAGACAACCCAAAATGTTCATCAGCGTACTTTTGCCGGAACCGCTGGGTCCCATCAGGGCCAGATAATCACCCCGGCTGATGTTCAGGTCTATATTCCGCAGGGCATAAATGTCCTGATCACCTACGCGGTAAACTTTGCGGATGCCGCGCAATTCAATCAGATGACTCATGGATCTTATTTGTTTTGGTCTATCACCTTGGGAACCCTGAAATAATCAGAATCTTTGGCGGGGGCGTTGCGCAGTGCTTCTTCGTGGCTGATTTCCTGATGAACTACATCATCACGCAGCACATTCACCGCATCGGTCATGTAGATCAGTGGTGCAACACCTTCAGTATCCAATCCATTGAGCTGTTCGCACATCGCAACAATGTTTTCCAGGTCACTCCGTATTTCTTCGAGGGCTTCGCCTTCAAATTCCAAACGGGCAAGGTGTGCGAGTGCGCGTACTTTTTCTTCGGTAATCTTCATGACAAAACGCCTTGTTGCTTCAATTCTTCTTCAATAATACGATAAACCTGTTCTTTCAGCGCCTCGGCATCTGCGACCGTCTTGCCGGCGGTGGGAATGGGTCGATGGACAATCACGCGCATGTTTCCGGGATTGGCCACAAAAGTTCCATCGGGCAAACGTCGATGGTTGTCGATGATGCTCACAGGTACCACTTCGGCACCCTGTTCGATGGCCAGACGGAACGCTCCAATTTTAAAGCGCCCCAGGTGTGGCGTATGCGAAGGAATGGTTCCTTCCGGAAAGATGAGGATGTTGCGTCCCCGCGACAGCAATTTCCCTGCCTCTACAAAGGCGCGGTGTGAGGCTGTAGTGCTTTGACGGTTCACAGGAATGTCTATGGTTCTGAAGAAGATGCCAAACAGCGGAACGTCGCGCAGCTCTTTCTTCGCCATGAATGAAAAGGTGCCCGGCAACAGCGCCGCCGTGGTCACAATATCCAGATATGAAGAGTGGTTGGGTACAAAAACGTATTTGTGTCCTTTTTTCAGCTTGCGCTGGAACACCAATTTGGGCCGCAGGAAACAGGTGATGATGATGAACCAGGCCCAGCCGCGTCGATACAGATGCGCCAGCGGATATAATTTCGGGTGGATGACAAACAGCAGCAGCAAGGGATAGGTGGGCAGGAAATACAACGCCACCATCGCAAAGCAATACACGAAATACAGTCGGCCCAGGAAATTACGCACGGCTGTTTCCTCTGGAACTGAGTAAGAAGGTAGCGCTGGCCACCAGCATGCCAATGCTGAGGTTCATGGAATACTGCCAGCGCATGAACGAGCCCAAACTCATGTAAGCGTCCACATCAAAGTTCGCGGCTTCCGGACCTGCCGCCTTGATGCGTTGCACGAGCAGGTTGCGGTAGTCGTTCATGATGGCCGGCTGGTTTTCCAGAAGGTATTCATAAGCCAACACAGACACGGAAGCGAGCAATGCGGACGTGAGCAGGCCTGCCAAAAGTGCTTTGCCCATAACCAAACCACCCGGAGTTTCTCGGCGCAGGGAACGAATCACCATAACCACCGCCACGATGCTGATGATGACACTGCCCAAAACCGGAAGGGCTGATGCCAGGGTGCGGACGCGGTACAATCCGTTAAAATATTGGATAAGCAACAAAGCCGCCGAGGCCGAACCGAAAGCCAAACCGTAAAGCAGAACCTTTTTCAGCATGCTGCAAAGTTAATCAGGAAGCAACAGCAGGAAATGTCAAAGCCGAAGATCAGCCCAGCTGATCATCTTCCTGATCGCGGCGGGCGTACTCGTCGAAATCGTATTCTGGGAGCAGGTTGGATTTGATGAATCCAATGGTTTCCTGAAGGGCATCTGCAAACTTGTGAAAATCTTCCTTGTAGAGAAATATCTTGTTCTTTACCAATGCCGCATCATCTGCTCTGTGCCTTTTACTCTCGGTGATGGTGATGAAATAGTCGTTCCCTTTGGTCGCTTTTACATCAAAGTAGTAGGTGCGCTTGCCGGCCCTGATGCGCTTGGAGAAAATCTCCTCACGGTCGCGGTCATGGTGTGAAGCGTCGTTCATCGCACGTAAGTGTTTTTTTGAAGAATAGCAAATTTAGACACGGGTTTGACAAAAACAAGTAGAAATAATTTTCTCAGGAAACCTGCATGGCGTGCAGCCGCGCATACGCTCCTCCTGCTGCCAGCAGCGTTTCATGTGTTCCCTGCTCGAGCAAACGTCCGTCTTTGAGCACCACAATATGGTCGGCATGCATCACCCCATGCACCCTGTGGCTGATGATGATGGCGGTTTTGTCGCGCAAGGCCTGTTTCAGGTTGGCGATGATGTTGGCTTCGGCCTGTGCGTCCACCGCGCTGAGGCAATCGTCCAGCAAGATGAGCTCCGGGTCGGCGGCGAGTGCCCGCGCAATGGCGACCCGTTGTTTCTGGCCTCCCGACAAGGTTACACCGCGTTCGCCGAGCA
>JBEDND010000046.1:0-22434 GCA_041170785.1 Bacteroidota bacterium
CCCATTACGGCATCCTGCCCCATGCTGAAATTCACTTCGTTGGCCAGCAGTTCAGACAGATTCTGCGCAGCCAGCTGTTCCATTTGCTGCCTTCCAATGACCCTGATATTGTTGGCCGAACGCGATACCGCATTTGGGGAAGCCATAGCGGTAACGACCACCGGATCAAGCCGGGCATCCAAAGGCATCATGCTCATTTTTAGGGTATCCTGACCTGCGCTGAAGGATTGCTTTTCATCGCGGTAACCCGGCATGAAACAGCGCACATCCACCAGAAACTTAGGCTCTATCAGCACGACGCCCTGTGCATTGGTACGTTGCTGGAATTCAGCTCCATCGGTTGCCCGGGCGAACACAACGGCACCTTCCAAAGACTGTCCGTTCAGGCGGTCCAACACCTGAAGTACTTGCTGCGCCCGTATGGGCGAAGCAAGCAACAGAACAAACAAACAAAGGACCGCGCCGCGCAAGGTTTGGATATTACGGAATGATTACAGGCATTGAAACTTTCTTGCCGTCAGCCAGCAAGGTGACGAAGTAGGTTCCGGCAGACAAGCCTGATACAGGCAATTGATGTTGTTGCAGTCCCATCATCATCCGTTGATCGCTAAACAACACCCTTCCTGAGGCATCTGTCAGCTGAATCAGGGCTTCATGTGCGGCTGAATAATCGGTGGCCAAAACAATATTCTTGCCGGATACCGCAGGATTAGGAAATACATTCAGGCGCAGCGCATCGCCAAAACTGGGTACGCCTGCAAGATTCGTCTGCTGTTTGTGCATTACAATTTTCCCGGTGGCGCTGCCGTCAAAACGAGAGAAATAAAGCAGCCAATACTGTCCATCGGTTGCCTTAATCAGATAGCTGAGGCTATCCCTACACACGAATTTATTGGTGGTTCTGCTGAAGGATTTCCAGTTCGAGCCGATTCCGGTCAAATCATCGGCAATCTGTGTTTTCCAAACTGCAGGACTGATGGAATTTCTATCTACACCAACAATAGCCGCAACCATCACTCCGGAATTACTTTCCACGCCCATCACCGGATAAGGAATGGTTCTGCCGCTCATCGGATCAAAGGTTGGCGCGAAATATTGGGTGAACACCAAATCCCATGCAGCAGCAGGTTCGCGCAAAGGCTGGTCTTTTTTCTGCAGATGGAGGTATTTAAACTTACGGTTGCCTGCTGTGGCACTCAACACATTCATGGTGGTATCACCGGAGCCATCCAGTGCGGCAATGCGAATTTGCAGGTTGCCCTTGTCGTCTTGTTTTACAGGATAGAACTTGCGAAAAAGCTGGTTTGGCGTTCCGGCATTCAAAATCAAGAGGTACAGAGAATCACCAACTACCTCGTGCGTTGTCGTGTTGTATACACCCCAACTAAAATCCCACATACCAGGACCTTTTTGCTGGTTGAAGGCACCAAGTTCTCTTTTCTTGAGGTCGTTGAATACCATGCGCCATTGTTGCCAACCTGCGGTATCGAATGAATTCCATGCATCCAGCGCCCCTTTGGGGTAAGGCACCACCCGCACGCCTGCTACGTGGTTGGCACGGATGGCATTGTCCATCTTCACCTGCGTATGTGCCAATTCCCAATCGGCCAAGGGAGATGTTCCCTGAATACCGGTACCAAGTGCATAAAATACTTCATTTCGGTACCCCTGCCCCATTTCGACAGAATCTGTAACCCATTGCGCTGAAAGCGAATAAGACTGGAATGCCGCGAGGCATGCCGCCAGATATGTTGTTTTTCTAAAAAGCATTATTGTGTCTTTTAAAGATCTGGGCGAATTTAGAATCCTTCTATAGAAGCTCCCAAACAGAAGTTAGGTTTATGACTTCTATCACCTTGATTTCGACCAGTTTAAACTGAACGATTTTTCCAAACAAAATAAATGCTCATCTGTATGATGAAGGGGTAATTTTGCCTGTACTACATGACAAAAATCAGTATTGATCTGAAGAAAGCAGAAATCGTTGCCAGTGAAACCATCATTGGGATAGACTTGGGAACCACAAACAGCCTGGTAGCGATTTGCGTTGGAGATGCACGCAATCCGGCATGCCTGGAACAAAACGGCGGTGTGATTGTGCCATCTGTTGTGTATTTGGCTCCGGATGGCCATATCCTGGTGGGAAACGATGCCCGTGCCATGCTGGTTCAGGATCCGGCCAATACCATATATAGTGTAAAGCGTTTGTTGGGCCGTTCTTACAAGGATGTACGTGTACATGACCGATATTTCGGCTACCGGATTGTTGAAGACGAAGCGCAGGAACAAATCAACGTGTTTGCGCATGGCAAATACTACAGTCCGGTAGAGCTGAGCGCGATGATCCTTAAAGAGATTCGACATCGTGCTGAAGCGGCCATCGGCAGCAAAGTGCAAAAAGCGGTGATTACCGTTCCTGCCTATTTCGACGATACGCAGCGTCAGGCCACACGGGAAGCCGGGAAACTTGCAGGCCTTGATGTACTACGCATCCTGAACGAGCCGACGGCGGCAAGTCTGGCCTACGGCCTTGGACAATCCACGGCACAAAAGAGAACCATTGCTGTTTATGACTTCGGCGGAGGAACTTTCGACGTATCGATTTTGCAGTTGGAAGCCGGAGTGTTTGAGGTGCTTGCCACGCGTGGCGATACCTGGCTTGGTGGCGATGATATCGATCAAGCTATTGTAGCCTTCTGGCTGAATAACAACCCTGCGCTGAATGCACATACCGGGCAACTCGAGGTCATGCAGGTATTGAGGCTGATGGCTGAAGAAGCAAAAATTGTTTTGTCTGATGGCACCGTGAAGCAGTATCAGCGCGAAGACACGATTGCGGGCGTCGATTTGGTGTTGCAGCTCAGCGCGGTCGAGTTCAGGGAATTGTGTACACCGCTGCTCCAAAAAACCATAGATATTGCCCAGCTTGCCCTGGAAGATGCCAAACTCAAACCAACAGACATTCAGGAACTTGTTTTGGTGGGCGGATCTACACGTCTCAACCTGGTCAAAGAAAAAGTTCGTGAGCATTTCCATGGTGTACACATAAACGACAGCCTGAATCCCGATGAGGTTGTTGCCTTGGGTGCAGCTGTAGAAGCAGACATCCTGGCCGGAAACCGAAGGGATATCTTACTGTTAGATGTTACGCCGTTGAGCCTGGGTATAGAAACGCTCGGCGGACTGATGGACGTTTTGGTTCCACGCAACAGCCGCATTCCATGCAGCGCGGCAAGACAATACACCACATCTGTAGACGGTCAGGTGAACATGGAAATTTCTGTGTATCAGGGTGAACGGGAACTGTGCGCGCAAAACCGAAAACTCGCCTCTTTTCAACTGAAAGGAATTCCGGCCATGCCCGCAGGATTGCCTAAAGTTGAAGTGCGCTTTCTGATTGATGCCGATGGAATCCTCAGGGTTTCCGCCAAGGAACTGAGAAGCGGCATCAGCCAGCAAATTGAAGTACAATATAAGAAAGACCTGAGCGACAAATCCGTTGAAGACATGCTGATGGACAGCCTGGCCAACGCGCAATCAGATGTGGCCACACGCTTGCTCGTGGAAGCCCAAACCGAAGGCAAACAATTGGTGTACACGGCAAGGCGTTTTGTTGAAAAAAACCGAGCCCTGCTTTCTGAATCAGAACAAGAACATACACTTGCATTGTGTGCCGATGTGGAAGCCGTTTGTTCCCAAAATGATAAAGATGCAATTCTTGCGGGAATTGAACGTTTAAACGACTATACACGCCCATTTGCGGAACGCCTGATGGATCAGGCCGTAGGTGCGGCCCTAAGAGGAAAATCAGTAGAATGATGAAACAGCGCGCATACTGGCTTTTGGGATTGGGTTTTCTTTACTTCCTTGGTGAAGTACATGCACAAGTTCGTTCAGATGGCGGCCTCGCAGACCAGGAACTAGTGGAGGATTTCAAACGGCAGAATTATGGACTGCGCATGGGTGCCGGCGTATATACGATGCTCGGCAGCGAGTTGAAAAACCCACGTCCGCTGTTCGGCTATGCCGGTGGTTTTTTCGCCCAAAAAAAAATATCGCGTACCGCACCTCATTGGATCTACACCGAACTTTCGGCCCGTTTTGCCGGTGCCAATTTTGCCAACTTCGAACTTGAATCCGATTATACCAAGATTTCTCAGATTTTCCTGGATGTTCCGGTGCTTTGGAAATTCAACCTTAATACGAAAGCAACGAAAGACTTAGGACGAAACATTCTGATTGGCATCCAGGGCAGTCATTTGCTGCGTTCAGCCATTTATCTTGGACCGGAACGGGTTCCAAAAAACAAACTCATTTGGTGGAAACGTTGGGAACCTCTTCCCTTAAAGCCATTCGACTTGAATGCAATGGCTGCTTGGGAATACGCCGGTGAGCAATCCTCTTTGATGATTAGCCTGCGTGTTGGTCTTATCAATGCCAATAGGGGGTTTTTCCTCCCCGATGTGACACCTGCAACCGGCAACAACGGAACCATCCGCAATTGCTCGCTGGAAGTCAGTATGCTGTTCTAAATCAGGAACTGGTTCTTACAGGAAAGGCAGCTTCACCACTTTGGCAAGTAACTTCTTGCCCCGTACATCGATGAAGATTTCACTTCCCGGGGCACTGAATGCCGCAGCAACATAACCCATACCGATGGCTTTATTCAGCGATGGCGACATGGTACCACTGGTCACTTCGCCAATATTATTTCCTTCAGCATCTTTAATTTCATAATGCTGACGTGCAATCCCTTTATCGAGTACTTCAAAACCTACCAGTTTCTTGGTCGGGCCCTGCTCCTTCAGCTGTTTGTGGTACGCAGCGTGGGTGAAGTCCTTGTTAAACTTGGTGATCCACGCCAAACCGGCTTCAATGGGAGAAGTTGTGTCGTTGATGTCGTTTCCATAAAGACAAAAGCCTTTTTCCAACCTTAAGGTATCGCGGGCGCCCAGACCGGCGGGCTTGATGCCAAATTCCGCACCTGCTTCAAATAGTGCATCCCAAAGTTTCCGGGCATCTTCATTTTTTACATACAGCTCAAAACCACCGGCTCCGGTATAGCCTGTATTTGAAATGACCACACCCTGAATATCGGCACAACTTCCGAACGCAAAATGGTAATATGGAATGGCCGATAAATCTACGGCCGTAAGTTTTTGCACGGTTTCAGCAGCTTTGGGACCCTGAACCGCCAATAAAGACCAGGCATCACTAACGTTGTATAGTTCACAACCGAAGGTATTGTGCTGGGTGATCCAATTCCAGTCCTTTTCGATGTTGGAGGCATTCACTACCAACATGAATTCTGTTTCGGTGAACTGATATACCAGCAAATCATCAACAATACCACCTGCACGATTGGTCATGCAGCTGTATTGAACCCTTCCCGGATGAAGCAACTTCACATCATTGGTGGTGATGGAATTAATCAGGTCGGCGGCTTGCGCACCTCGAACGATAAACTCGCCCATGTGGCTTACATCAAAAACGCCAACTGCCTGACGCACCGCCAAATGTTCCTGAATCAGGTTGTCGTACAAAACAGGCATGTTATAGCCTGCAAATGGAACCATTTTTGCCCCGAGTTCCTGGTGCAAGGTTGTAAGGGCCGTATTCCTGAGTTGAGAAGCTTCTGACATGAGGCGCAAAGTTAGGTTACTGTAGCGCATATTGTGCTAGTTTCACAAGGATTCTACAAGTTGCACAGCGGTAAAAATGGTGGATAATACAGCGAATCGTACATGTTAGCTTTGCAGCATGAGCAGAAAGAAAATTGTTGCTGGTAATTGGAAAATGCACAAAACCCTGGAAGAGTCTATGGCATTGACTACCGAAATCAGGGGAATGGTTCGTGATGAACTGCGTGGCGATACTCAGGTGATTTTGTTTCCACCCTATATCGGCATGGCTGGTATGGCCAGACTTTTGGAAGGTTCTTCCATTGGCTTGGGTGCACAAAATTGCCATTGGGAAGATCAAGGAGCTTTTACCGGTGAAATTTCTGCGGGTATGATTAAGAGTACCGGCGCCGGATATGTGCTGGTGGGTCACTCAGAACGCAGGCTTTATTTCGGAGAAACCAACGAACAACTGGCCAAGAAAGCCAAAACTGTCATTCGCCACGGTTTAAAAGTGGTATTCTGTGTGGGTGAAAGCCAACAGGAACGCGAAGACAAGACTTATTTCAAGGTAATTGAAAAGCAAATCTCAGAAGGACTGTTTCATTTAGATCGCAAGGAGTTTGCATCGGTGGTTATTGCCTATGAACCTGTTTGGGCGATTGGTACCGGTTTAACAGCTTCTCCTGATGATGCTCAAGAAATCCACCATTTGATCCGCAATCTGGTGGCCAACTACTACAATGACGAAATCGGCAACGGGTTAAGCATATTATACGGAGGTTCTGTGAAGCCGGATAATGCGGCGCAGCTTTTCGCCATGAATGACATTGACGGCGGATTGATTGGCGGCGCAGCGCTCAAAGCCCGTGATTTCATCGAAATCTGTAAGGCATTTCAATAAGCCCCGGATACAGCAATACCCTAAATAACGTTTTGGGGTACGGCATTTGCAGTTCACCCTACACGGAAATGATTCACCTGATGTTCAGAGCATTACTACTTACCTTCTTCGGCTTGGCTGTTTGTTCGGAAGCTGCCGCACAAATCAAAAGTTTCAGCCCGGATCCTTCGGTCTTTATTAAAGAATTCGAACAATTCATCAGGAGCGCTGAAGACAAGCCTCTGGATGCGGACTTAGACATCTTCCTGGCCAATTGGCGTAGTGCAAAGTTCGATGCAGTGCAACAGAAAAACATTTCCAAACTGTGTAACAGCATGATTCAGCGGGGTTTAAACATTAAACCCTACTTCAGCCTGGTACTTTCTTCCTTAAATGCCTTTGCCAGCCGCCGCTTACCCGCCAAGAATTTACAGCAATGGCAACAAATAGCAGATAACCTGTTGGGCAGAAACCCTGCCGAGTACCTCAGCTTCCTGCAATTGGCAAACAACCTGTTTCGAGACAATACCATTTTTCGCGACCCTGCAAAGCGTTGGTATGCGAAATCCATGGACTTCGACATCCTGTTTACCAACCAAATCGAAGTTCGTTTTAAGAAAACAGATCTGGTTTGCCGTACCTTATTTGACAGCCTCATCATTATCAATACAGAAGGCACATTCATTCCGGGGAAGAACCTTTGGAAAGGCAATGGCGGCCTGACGGGTTGGGAAAGAACAATGCCCGGTGAACAGATGAAGGTGCAGCTGTTTCGCTATGAAACTGATGTGCTGAGCAGCGGTTATCTGGCAGATTCTGCCTGGCTCTCCTATCCCAAATTTTTCTCCAAACAGGTATTGGGCCATTTTGAAGACCGGGCCTCTTATGCCAGCAATAACGAAGAAGTAAAAACAAGTTCTTACCCCAAATTCAGCACCTTTCGAAGCGACCTGGAAATTAAAAACCTGCTGGGACCCAGGGCTACTTATACCGGTGGGCTTACCATCAACGGCGGAGAAATAACCACGGTAAATGCGCAAGGAAAGGAATCGGTAATTACCATTTACTTTAAAGGAAAAAAGAAAATCATTGCCAAATCGGCTTCATTCAAAATAGCCAATGGCACAGCCTCCAGCCTGGAAAGCTCTTTTCTGTTGATTGCAGATAGCGCCAAAGGGAATATTTACCACCAAAAGGTTCAATTCAACTTCAACTTCAAGGAAGGTAAATTGGTGGTTACCAAAGGTGTCACTGGTTTGATGCGTGCGCCTTTCAGCGATGATTTTCACAAACTGGATATCGATGTGCAACAGCTGCGCTGGAATGTAGAAGAACCGTTCATCGATTTCGATATGGTTAACAAGAACCAGGATGCGAAGATTGAATCGGCCAGCTTCTTCAAAGAATTTCGATATGAAAAACTACAGGGAGCCTTGCGCTACAACCCTCTGGAGAAAATGACGGATTATTACAGAACCAATCTGTCGAAGGACCGGCGCATCAAGTTTGCGGTGAAAGATTATGCCGCGCACCTCAAAAATTCAGTAGAACATATTGAAGCGCAGCTGATTGACCTGGCAGACGGCGGGTACATTGTGTACAATCCATTTGAAGACTCCATTACCATCCGTGCCAAACTGTTCAACTACGTTCAAAGTCACCATAAACTGCGCGATTACGATGTGATTCGTTTCTCTTCATTAATCGCTGCAAGACCAAACGGCACATTTAATCTGCTGACCAATGAACTCAAGCTGGAAGGAGTTCAACGCTTCTACTTCAGCGATTCACAAAACGTGGTTGCCCTGCCCACTGAACAAATCATCACTGTTCTGGAAAACAGAAGACTCAAGTTCAGCGGAATGATCCGCGCGGGCAGGTTTGACTTCTTCGGAAAGAATTTCGAATTCGACTACGACAAGTTCCAGATCTTGTACACCAACATCGACAGCATGAGGTTGTATTTCCCGGACAGCAGCGGGAAAGCCATCGTTCCTATTAAATCTGTGCTGCGCAATATTTACGGAACCCTTTACATCGACAAGCCATTCAACAAGTCAGGACTAAAGAGTTACCCAGAATATCCCATCTTTAGAAGTGACAAAGGCAGCGTCATCACGTATGAAAAATCGTACATCCATGGCGGAGCATATAAACCAGATAAATTTTACTTCGAAGTAGATCCGTTCACCATCGACAGTTTGGACAATTTCACCATTTCGGGTCTGGCGTTCGACGGCACCTTCAGGTCGGATGGTATTTTCCCGGATTTCCGTGAGAAAGCCCGAATTCAAAAGGATTATTCGCTTGGTTTTATCTCACATACACCGCCTGGTGGTTTCCCCATGTACCGTGGGAAAGGTAAAGGTGATATGGCCATTTCCCTGAGCGAACAGGGTTTGTACGGCAGTGGAACCATCGAATACAGCGGCAGCAAAACAAAATCAAACAGTTTTCTGCTGCTTCCTGATAAGATGAAGGCTCAGGTGGAAAGTTATGAACTTCCGCAAAGCGCGAAATACCCCGAGGTTTATGCCGCCAATGCCGGTGCAGAATGGAAGCCCGGCGAAGATAAATTCACCATCACCAACGGTGATGCACCCATCCGCATGTTTAAGATGGGTTACAGTTTTTATGGAAGCATTACCCAAAGCCCGGCGCAGTTGAAAGGAGATGGTGTGCTCAAATGGTCTGAAGCGAATTTCTCGAGCAAGGACATGACCTTTGGGTCGAACAAAACCTCCGCACAGGAGGCGGCATTGCAAATTTTCTCACTCGACAGTACCCGCGTTGCCTTCAGAACGGATCACGTTCGAGGAACCCTGGATTTTGACAAAGGTGCCGGCGACTTCACCAACAATATTCCGGGCAGCCCTACCCTGTTCCCCTGGAATAAATATGCCACCAACATGAGTGATTACCGCTGGGACATCCGCAATAAGGCCATTGAAGTAAAAACCGGTGCGTCTATGGCGGGCATAACGCCCATGTTTGTGAGTACCCACCCCAACCAAGATTCACTGCGGTTTGAAGCCAAAAAGGGAACCTACGATCTGCGCAATGAACTGCTTCGTGTAGAGGGAATTCCGCACATCGACATCGCAGACTCCCGGTTGGTGCTGAAGAATGGCAAAGTGACCGTCCGCAAAGACGCCGATATGGACCCTGTGGACAGTGCAAGAATCACGGCTAACAGGAAAGACAAGTTTCATGAAATTTACCGCAGTGATGCTAAAATTTATGGCCGCAATAAGATGCGCGCCAAAGGATATTATGTGTACGTGAACAAAGTCAACTACAAGCAGGAACTGTTCCTTGACAGCATACTGGTGAACAGGGAAAAGCTCGTAGAGGCCTGGGGAAAGGTTGAAGAAGCCAAGAACTTCACCCTGGATACCAAAATTGCCTATAAAGGGTTGATTAAAGTGCTGAGTAATGAGAAATATCCTTTGTTCACCGGATACTTCAAACCCCTGCATACGTTTAAGAATGTATTGCCTTCGGCTTGGATTCGCTACAGCGATTATGTAGATCCCAAAAAGGTGATTCTGAAAGCAGACGACCCACGAGATAAAGACAATAAACGGCAATACGTTGGACTTTACATCGCCAACGATTCCAGCCATGTGTACCCGTTGTTCTACAGCTGGAAGAAAAGGTACAGCGATCCTGAAATTACCGGCGATACCGGAATCCTCTATTATGATGACTTGCAATCCAGCTTCTTCGCAGGCAACAAGGAAAAGTTGCTGCAAAGTGGTTTGAAAGGAAACTTCATCCAATTCAATGAAAAAACACATGCCATCCACGCTGAAGGACGTATGGATTTTGGTTTTGACAATTCTACCATCAAATGCATCAGTGCCGGTACCGCAGATTTGTTGGAAGGCGACAGCAGCTTTAATTTCCAATTGGCGATGTTCCTGGATTTCCCACTGCCTAAATCCTTCAATGAGCGACTTTATGCGCTTTTAACTGAAGAAGGGGCCGGGAAAGGCAGCTTCAGCAATAATGACCTGTTTGTAAAGAAAGCCGTAGGAGCATTGATTTCTGACGACAAAACCGCACGTACCGTGATGAAAAACATGGAACGCACCGGCATTTTGGAAGGTCGCGATGAAGCTGCATGGAAGTTTTGCTTTACCAAGGCCGATTTCCGCTGGAACAGCAAACAAAGGGGCATGGCCTGCACCGAAGAATTGTCAATGGCCAACTTTGACGGCAAAACAGTAAACCGCGACTTTGAAGCGAAAATGCTGGTAGAACACCGGCGCAGCGGTGAAAACATGTTCCTTTATATGGAAATCTCTGCAGGAAACTGGATATACATCAACACCCAGCGAAATGTGACTTATGTATGGACCAGCGATGAACTGCTGAACCAAAGCATCATCAACGAAGGACCGAAAGTGAGTACTGATACCTATACACTGCGCACAGCGGCACCATCAATGGTTGACCGGTTTTTGAGGAAGATGGAGTGACGGAAGATTGAATAGTTGGGAGTTGGGAGTTGGTATCCAAAAGTAATAATCCTCGCCAACTACCAACTCCCTACTCCCAACTACTCCCAACTACTCCCAACTATTCCCCCCCGGCAAATAATTCCATCGCATCCTGGGAAATTCCGGTAAAAGAAAATCCTCCGTCATGGAACAGATTCTGCATGGTTACCATACGGGTGTAATCACTGAACAGCGACACACAATATTCTGCACAGGCTTGAGCAGATGCGTTGCCCAATGGGCTCATTTTATCTGCGTAGTTATAGAAAGCGTCAAAGCCTCCAACCCCGCTGCCGGCGGTAGTTTTGGTTGGCGATTGTGAGATCGTATTCACACGAACCTTTTTAGCTTTTCCATAGTGATAACCGTAACTGCGGGCAAATGATTCCAGCAAAGCTTTAGCTTCAGCCATCTCGTTATAATCAGGAAATACTCGCTGTGCAGCAATGTATGTAAGTCCAACGATGCTGCCCCACTCATTCATGGCGTCGTGCTTCATGAGCACTTGCATCAGTCTATGAAAGGAAATGGCACTGATGTCAAAGGTTTTGTGCATGAAGTCATAGTTCAGGTCAGTATAAGCATTCTTCTTACGAACATTCAGGCTCATACCTACGCTATGCAATACGAAATCAATCTTACCACCCAATACCTCCATACTTTCTGCTACCAAACGATTCATATCGTCCTCACTGGTTACATCGGCAGGAATCACCTTTGAATTCCCACAAGCCGAAGCCAGTTCATTTATCGCCCCCATGCGCAATGCAATAGGTGCATTGGTAAGGGTAAATACTGCGCCTTCCGCATGGCAAGCCAGTGCAGTTTTCCAAGCGATGGATTTTTCATCCAATGCACCGAAAATGATGCCTCTTTTTCCTTTTAGAATTTGATTGCTCATATTACTTTGACGTTGCAAACGTACAATCTTAAGTTAAAACCTAAAACTGTTTCCACCAGTGTATACTTTTCACGGTGCTAAACGTTGAATACGCCATTGGGATCCAATTCGTTCATAATGCAATCGATCATGGAGTCTGTTGCTGCGGCCTTGCCAAAACTCTATAGTTTCCGGGAATAAGCAAAATCCTCCCCAATGAGGTGGACGAGGCACAGATCCTTCTGTATAAGTTTCCTCCAAAGCCCTAAGTTTCTGTTCCATTTCTGCTCTATCGGCAATAACCTGGCTCTGCATGCTTGCCCATGCCCCTAATTGACTTCCATGAGGGCGACTGAGAAAATAAGCATCATTTTGTTCGGGTGTCAACCTGCTGAGCCTTCCTTCAATACGAACCTGACGTTCCAAGGCTTCCCAATAAAACACCAATGCTGCAAATGGATTCTCGTCTATTTCCCTGCCCTTTCTGCTCAGGTAATTGGTGAAAAAAATAAAACCGCCTGCATCTAAACCTTTCAGTAAAACCATTCTTGCGGATGGACGACCTTGTGCATCAGCGGTAGCCAATGTCATGGCATTTGGTTCCACACTAACCTGCCGTGCTTCCTCGAACCAAAACTCAAACGCCCTCAACGGATCATCTGGTAAATGCTCCGGTTCTAATTCGCCTTTTTTGTAATCAAGCCGCAGTTGATGAATATTTTCCATATGCCATTTCGGGACGTAAAGATAGTCATGACACAAGTTTCATAATTCGTAGTAAAGCGCATAAAAAAAGGGGACGCAATATGCGCCCCCTTTGAACGATGAATTTTAAGATTGGTTAGCGACCTACCACAACACGGGTGGTAGAAGATACACCATCTACAGTTACCACAACCTGATACAAACCAGCGGGCAATTGTTCCACACGAAGTTTGTTTTGTGCTGCACCTAATTTTTCAGTGAGCACCAGTCTTCCGGTTGCATCCAACAGGCTAACGGTTGTATTGGCAGCGGCAGCTGGCAGATCAACATTAAGGTAACCGGTCGCAGGATTCGGATATACGCGAATTCCGGCAGCAGCTACATCAGAAACACCAAGGTTAAGTACATTGAGGATCCGTGTTGATTGACATTCGCAGCCTGCAGAATTACGGGCTGTGAGTGTAACGGTAAACGGACCATCATAGGTGTACTGATATTCGGTAGAAGCCTGATTGCTGTTTCCACCGTCACCGAAGGTCCAGCGATAGAAGCTGTAATTGGTCACTCCAGGTGTGAAGCTGAATGCGCGGTGGCCGTTCTTGTAAATATCGTTGATGGTGAAGTCGCACTTAGGCAATTCGAACACTGTTACTGTTTTCACCAAAGAATCCAGACAACCTCCCAGAACCTGCGCCTTCAGTGTAACATTGAAGGTACGAGAAGTGGTGATGTTGTACACCGGCTTTGGAACGCGCTCAGTTGAAGTGTTACCGTTTCCGAAATCCCAAGCATATACGATGTCACCCTGAGGTGCATCAGACAAGTTGGCAATGTTGATTTCTTTACCGGAGCAGTTATTCTCAAGGGTGAAGTTTACATTGGGAAGAATACCAGGTTCTACCATTGCACTTACGCTGTCCACACAACTGTTGAACGGAGTAACAATGAGGGTAATCTTTCTTGGTCCTGGGGTATTCCAAGTGCGGCTTGCATCTTTGGTAGCGCTGGTCTGACCATCGCTGAAGCGCCAGAAATACTGTGGATTCAATCCTGAAGAGTGCTGAGAAGTATTGCTGAAGGTAACGGGCTTATTCAGACAAACTTGTCCGTTTACGAAGGAAGCCATCGGTTTTTCCTTAATAACCAACACCTTAGTCATGGTATCAGCACATCCAAATTCACTGATGGCAATCAAACGAACATTATAGCTTCCTTCAGTTGCATAGGCGTGAACCGGGTTAACCACAGTTCCGAGGTCGCCATCGCCAAAATCCCACAAGCTGCCTACGTTACCGGCACCAATGGTGGATTTGTTGGTAAAGCTACCTGCTTCACGGGCACAGTTCTTGCCAGAAGGAAGATCAAAGGAAGCCTTAGGTCTGTGGAACAAATAAGTGTTTTTGGTAATGGAAGATGCACAACCATTTACAGATGCTGTGAGCGTTACTGCATATCCACCCGGGCTGGAATATTTGTAGGAAGGATTGCGCAGGGTACTGGTTCCTTTGCCGTCACCAAAATCCCAAGAATAAATTACGGTTCCAGTGCCACCATAGGTAGTGGTATTCTGGAAGTTGGTTGCAGAACCTTCACAGGAGTTGTTCTTGGTGAAGTTCACTTTAGGAATTTCAGTAACAACAACATCAATGGTGGTGTCTGTAACATATCCGTAAGGAATGGTGGTAACAATCAGTTTCACTTTCCAGGTACCGGATGTTTTGAAGCGGTGCACTGGATTCTTCGCATCGCTGCTGTCTCCATCACCGAAGTACCATTTGTACTCCATTCCACCTGAAGAAACGGTAGAGGTATTTTCGAATGCTACATCCTGACCGTCACAGGTAGGTGATGTAAAGGTGAAATTAGGCTTCGCCTTTGGTGCAACGCGAATCCAACGTTCTACAGTGCTGTCGCAATTGTAGAGGCCAAGATCCTGGAATGTGATGCGTACATTCACCAGGCTGTCAATGATGCTGCTGGTAGGATGGAACCACATTTTCGCATTTGCTGTGGCACCGGGGTTTGATACTGTATAGTTCGCAGCAGGAATGATGTAACCGTTATTGGTTATTGCCGTAAAAGAAGTAATCGTCCAGGTAGTACCATGATCTGCATTGGCATAGCCGGTGGGAGGAGTCAATTCAAAAGAAATGGTATCCTTATGGGCAACAATATCTGGTGATCCACGGAAGCCGGGAGTGCCCATTCTGCTGGATTTATAGGGTGTTGAGGCTACTGATTCTGCGCCTATCGGGCGAGGATTTACAGTGATGTTCTGCGTAGCGGCCGTGGTAGAAGCACAACCTGGCTCAATATGCAAGCGCACTTCCGGACGGAAACCGCGGGTATATGTGAAGGAGAATAGACCTACAGCAGACAATGCTCCCGGTAACAGGTCAACATAAGTATTACCTGTTGCGAGGGTGGTCTGTTCGCAATGCGTGCGGAGGGATTGAACAGCGTCCAAAACAACCATGTAGAAGCCATAGGTTTTTCCACTCAGCAAGTACATATCGTTGATGTCAATGAGCACAGTTGGCTGCTTTACACCAAAGGAGTTGAACGTATTGGTGATGGAAGTTTTTCCGCAGCTTACCCATCCGGCAGAGGTTGATTCATAACCGGTAGCTGTACCTTCACGGTAGTAAACTTCCACCTGATATTGCGCTTGAGACGCATCGCTGATTACCGCATCAAAACCTGTAAACAACATATCCGCCTTCGTTCTGATGTCGAAGAAATAACCCTTTTGTTGCGGGCTGGTGCCACCGGCGTAAGACCAGGTGTTCAGCAAGCTGGTAGAGAAAGTATCAGAAATACCGTTCAGTGTTATTGCATCGAACTTGTAGTAATTCGGTAATGTTCCGTTTGGATACAGTTTTGTTTTACCGTAAACGGAATCACCTGCAGCGAGGACAAATGGATTGTAATATTTGTCAAACCAAATGGTTCTGCCGGTTTGTTTTTGGGCTTTGTGGAGTGGATATCCGGAACCACATTGTACCTGATCAACGACCTTAGTGGTTGAGGGTTGTGCGAAAACATTGGAAACCAACGTGAAGGTATCGTTGGTTATGGCTGTATCGGTTTTGTTGTTTGGCAGGCTGGTAAATGCCTTAATCGTGTAAGCTCCTGTGCCGGTAAAGTTATAGGTGAAGTTCACATTTGCAGATGAACCTGAGTTGATGCGCTGCACCAACCAACTGTTGGATTGCACGGTTCCATCCACAGAGAATCCAACACGAACACTGTCCCATGCGGAACGACCGCTGTTGGTAACTGTTGCTGTAATGGTTCTGCTTCCACCGCAAACTCCGGGCATGCTCAGGTTGGTAACGGCTGCATCCCAAGTGCGGTTGGGTCCATAGACCTCGATTTCCCTGAGAGAAGGATTCGTATTTTGAGAACCGGTAGTTACGTGGTTGGTAATTCTGATTATGGTTGTTGTTTGTGGACTTGGAAGTGTAATGTCAAACATCAACTGCGGAGAAACAGAGAAAGTCATAACGTTTGTAAACGTAGATCCGTTCCAAACCTGAACTGTTCCACCCGTAAGAGTTCTCGTGGTTGTATTATCGGTGTAGAAACGGATGCGTTGGATGGTTTGGGGAGATGACCAGGAATACTCATGCCAACTGCTTGTGCTGGGATTTCCTAATGTCTGTACCCAACCAAAGACACCTGCGGCAATCACTTTGTCGTTGTAGTTGGAAGGTCCATAACCGGTAGAATTCAATCCCCCGCCTGAATGGTTCGGTGTGCCTGTAAGCGCCAGGTTTACCTGAGCCCGCAGACCGCCTGCCGACATGAGCAGCAGCGCCAATAACCATGTGGTTTTTTTACGTATTGCTTTATTCATAAGTCTGTGTTTTTCAATCGTTCAAACGCCAAATATACCCGATTTCTAATATCAGCACAACAATTTTTCACGAACAGTATTCTGTGAATAGAATAAATTTACCGTCCAAAGCGAAAAGGCATGCCTGAAGCTTTCATTTTATTCATGGTTTTCATCATCTGCTTCATTTGCGCAAACTGTGTAAGGAGCTTATTCAACTCTTGAATATTCCGGCCACTGCCGCGCACAATCCGCTGTTTTCTGCTGTTGTTCAACAATTCCGGATTACGCCTTTCTGCCGGAGTCATGCTCTGAATCAAGGCCTCAATTCCTTTGAAGGCAGAATCATCGATGTCCAGATCTTTGATTTTGCTTCCAACGCCGGGCAACATAGCCATGATGTCTTTCAGGTTGCCCATTTTTTTGATTTGCTGCAGCTGCGTCAGAAAATCGTCAAAATCAAAACTGTTCTTGTTGATTTTCTTCTGCAACCGCTCTGCCTCATCCTTATCGAATGCATCCTGGGCTTTCTCTACCAGCGATACGATGTCGCCCATACCCAAAATCCTGCCTGCCATTCGTTCCGGGTAAAAAGCATCCAGGGCATCGAGTTTTTCGCCCTGGCTGATGAATTTTATAGGCTTCTGAACAACGCTTTTGATAGACAAGGCAGCTCCGCCACGGGTATCACCATCCATCTTTGAAAGCACCACTCCGGTGAAATCAAGGCGTTCATTGAATATGCGGGCGGTATTAACGGCATCCTGACCGGTCATGGCATCTACCACGAATAGGATTTCCGAAGGCCCGAGCGCTTTTTTCAACTGTTCCACCTCCTGCATCATCGTTTCGTCAACGGCCATACGTCCGGCCGTGTCTACAATCAGCACATTGTGGTTGTTGTTCTTGGCGAACTTCACCGCCTGCCCGGCAATATCCACAGGGTTTTTATTTTCTGCCTGAATAAATACAGGTACCTCAGCCTGTACGCCAAGTAAACGAAGCTGTTCCATGGCAGCAGGTCGGTACACATCACAGGCAGCCAATATTGGATTTTTCCCTTTTGACTTCAGGTATTTGGCCAATTTTGCTGAAAAGGTGGTTTTGCCTGAACCCTGCAAACCTGCAATAAGGATCACAGCTGGATTTCCCTGAAAGCGAACCTCGCTGTGCGCACCGCCAAATAAGTCAACCAGTTCATCGTGGACCACCTTAACCATCAGCTGCCCTGGCGATACCGCCTGCAATACCTTCTGCCCGATGGCCTTCTCCTTTACTTTATCTGTAAACTCCTTGGCTACTTTATAATTAACGTCGGCATCTACCAGTGCCCTTCGGATTTCCTTAACCGTTTCGGCAACATTGATCTCCGTAATTCTTCCCTGACCCTTGAGTTTTTTGAAGGCCCCTTCCAATCTGGATGACAGATTCTCAAACATAATCGTGCAAAAATAGGGAATGAATTAGCGTAACAGTGACAGGTTGCCATTCAGAACAAACAGCTTCCCGTCATACCCTACTCCTTTTATCTGAAAGGCATAAATACCCTGTGCACAGGCACGCCCTTCCATAGTTCCATCCCAAGAACCATCGGGATTGTTTGTTTCAAAAACTTTAGCGCCCCAGCGGTCGTAAATGCGCAGTTCGAACTTACGAGCCGGGTCCAATTGTTCTTTCACTATAAATAAGGATCGCGCAGCAAAAACATCATTCATTCCGTCACCGTTTGGGGTGAATGCGTTGGGCGCAAACAACCTCGATGACGGCACCAGATACACGTGATTGCTCACTGAAGTATCGGCACGTCCTGTAGCCCTGAGTGCAAGCACCCGATACCGCAAAGTATCATTGGAAATGCCCAGGGCACCAAGGTCCTTCCATTGAAGCATTTGCGGCGAAATGCTGCTTATGGTTTGAAACATACCTTGCTGATCCAGCCGCTGAACCTGGTATTCCTTAATTCCTTCTGGCCATTCCCTGTATGGTGTCCATTCAATAACAGCAATGTCGCCGTCCATTTTTCCCGAGGCGAAAATGCTTGTTCCGGGAATGCCCCAACCGGAAGCCCCGCCGCAATGATCCATGTAGCTTACGGCATAAGTTTCTGCTTTTTGGTTCACCTTGGCACCATAATCGCTGAAACGGTTTGCTTTGGTCTGACCAACTTCATTCCAACCACTCCCCTGCATCCTTCCTACCAAATAGGTAATTCCCGAATAATGATCAGGGGCGTGTTCCCAGGCCACCGTGGCAAAAGAAGAATTCGACACAGAAACCAACTGCATGGGTATCAAATTCTGAGGAACATCGTATAAGGGTTTTCCGCAGGTGGTATTGCTTCTGGATGTCCAACCGTTTTTGTGGTGCGCTACCACATAATAGCAATAATCATGGCTGCACAACAAGGTATCCAAAAGGTTCAGTTGCCAGGGCTTCAGCTGCCTGTAAGGGGTAAAAGAATTTCCATCTTTGGACCTAAACACCTCGTAATACTGAACCTCCTGCCAGCCCTTGTAAGGTGTCCATTTCAACTCCAACGAATATGGTTTCCCGGGAGGAAGATCCACTTGGGCAAGAATGGTGCAGTGTGAAACGCCAAAACCGCTGTTCATGCCGCAAGTGTCCGCCACCTGAATGGCAAAGCAAACACTTTGGACAGCAAGCGAGTTCCCATGAATGTAAGTAAATGTGGTATCTCTATAATTACTGAACGTGTTTTTCAGGAAATACGCCGCGCTGTCCTGATGCAAGAGGTAACGGTCAAAATCTTTTCTTGTGTAGGGATTCCAGGAGAGGTACACCGACTGATTGTCCGGAGCCACTGTTACAAATTTCAGTTCCGGGTTTTCCGGTGGAACGGTATCCTTTACGAAAACAGCTCTGGAAGCCTGAACAAAACAGAAGTTACTGTCCATAATGGTCAGGCGCACCGTTTTTTGAAAGGGTGTTTTGTACGTCCAGGATGCACGCTCTGTAACGCTGAAGTCTAACAGTGAGGTTTCATCCCCAAAGTCCCATTGACGTTTTTGTATTCCGGCTATGCCTTGTACCACCGCGGTGAAATGGATGGGAGTTCCGAAGCATACTGAATCGCCCGAAATGCCAATGTCCACCAAGGGCCTTGGGAATACGGTAATGGGCTGAGGCCAGATAAAGGTATCGCGGCAACCATTGTCGTTTTCTGCAACCAATGTTGGCCTCCATGTGCCCGGTGCGTATTGCCATTGTGGATCTGGTACATTTAAATCAACAACACCATCGCCTTCAAAATCCCAATACAACTGTTTCCAGAACAAGGATTTATTGGTAAAACGGGCCAGTTCAGGAGTGCACAATTGCTGATCTTCTACAGTAAAGGATGCTTCGGATCCCGATATAACTACCACAGAATCACGGCTTTTGGCATACACAAAACAACCAAGTGAATCCACCAATGCTATCGTGGGATAATACGCCTGATATGGCAGCGCTTTATTGCCAACCAGATACGTATGTGTGCTCAGGCCTGTAGAATCTTTGACGATTCCATTGCCATAATCCATGTAATATCGGCTGTACGAGGTACTATTATTCCTGAAATGAACCGTGAGTGGCTCGCATCCTTTATTTTGTTCCAGCTGCAAATCAGCAACCGGGCCAATCACTTTGATGTAATTCAATCTTGTAAGGGAATCCCTGCATCCGTATTTGGATTCCGCAACCAGCTTCACATCAATGCCGTTGGGATTGTTGAAGTTGAATACTTTTTGTGCGGCATTATTATTCAGGGAAATGGTTATGGACGGATCATTTCCAAAGGTCCAGTAGCTTTTTGCCGCCATCCAACTGGTATTGTTAAGCTCCACCATTTTCGGAGCGCAGTAGGCAATGGTGTCCAGAGTGAAAAATCCCGCTTTGATGGAATCAATTTGCACCGGCAGTTTGAAGGTATCTGAACATTCAGAAGCCTTAAAAACGATAAGGCTCATGAGGTAAGAACCTGCTTTAGGGAAAATGAACTTGGGATTTCTGGAAGTATCAGTTGGCAGAATTTGAACCCCTTGGTGTGCGCCAATCCATTTAAAATTCGTGGCTAATTTACTCGAGTAGTTGATGACCTGATACGTATCGCGGGGGCAACGTGTGCCACCACCCAGGGCAAACCCACTTGATATCCCACCATAAGCCGTGATATATGATGATGAATCCAGGCATCCGCTTCTACCTCGATAGCGTAGGTTGAAGAACTGCTTTCCCTTATAAACTATGGCCTTTGTAGTAAGCAATAATGGAGAATCAATCAGCGATTGCCGAGGAAGGTATCCACTCCAACTGTGGGTTGGCTTGAAATTGTTTTTCTCATAATCGGGATCAGCAAGGATTTTACCGCGCAGCCAGGTTTTCAGGGGTGCACAATCTTCAAAAGGATCGGCTGTGATGGAAATCACGGGGCCATTGACAAACAGGTTCCCCTGATACCACAGCTTAAATGAGCATCCGCCCATGGCCGTATCAGCATACGAATACTGTAATCGGTGACGCCCATTTTTGAGCATCAGTAACTTGGCGCTGTCCTTCCCTGAAGCCACTCGGTACCCTCCGGAATCCAGATTATACACATCCCACCAATGCCGTGCGGTAGGTGAACCGTTCACCTGTTTGGCATAAAACACCGCCGACTGATTTCGACACACAATACTGTCTGCGATCCGCAGGGTTGTGTACGGATAATAAACCTTGATGGTATCCTTCAGGAGCAGGGTGTCATAACAGCTTTTCCCGTCGAATACAATCATCCGCACCGTAAACTTTCCGGTGTCATTACTTGAAAAATTGGTTGTTTTACCACCGGAAGTACCAAGAACAGTACCTTTTCTATTGGTAATCTGCCATTGGTAGGTGTATCCTTTTCGATTCCGGATTTCGTTTTCATCCGGGAGGATATTCACGGTCTGTCCCGGACATACAGTAGCGGGCATGACCAGCACGGGAACATAGATACTGTCTGAAAGCACGGCTCGCTCCATGAGGAGCGAATCTTTACAACCATTGGTGCTTTGTGCTACAAGTTTTACGTCAAAGTCAGACTGTTTGTCGGGATACCATACCAAATCCTTTTCGGTACTTGATGTCACAGGCAATCCAAATTCATCGGTAACCGTCCAACGCCAGGTGGTGGTAAATCCTTTGGGTTCTGCGGTTCTGTTCACAGCTTCCAATGTATCCGGGATGCTGCAGTAGGATGGTGTTGAGATGCCGAAATTCACCTTAGGACCCTGCACCTGAACCAATTTCGGGAAGATGCGCTGTGATACGCAACCCAAATGCGTCTGTTTGAGTGACAATGCAAAAAAACCGGTATCTTGAAAGCGGAAACTTCTGGAAAACCTGCTGGTAGAATCGGTTTGCATGGCCGATGGCATCCAATCCCAGACTATGGGATACAGGGTATTCCCATTTACCGAAATGTTGGCGATGCCGTTCATGCAAATGGTTTGGCTTCCTGAATTGACAGAAAGTGCCGATGGAGCTCCAAAGTTCAGATAGTTGCTGTCGGGGAATTCGTACCGGCAACCCGCCTTTGTTACTACGGTAAGGATTACTTTGTGTGTATCGGCCTGTGTGTAAGTAACTTTGGGAAACGCACGCCCCTTGTAGGTCGGCGGACCTTTAACGCCAAAATTCCAATTAAGATAATCCAATGGTACACCTAATGAATCAATCTTATAAGTAAATTGAACGGCCCGGGGAACGCAGCCTTTTATTACATCTGCCTGAAAGCTGGCCTTCACTGAATCAAACACACCAACTGCCGAATCGATGTACCTTGAACCGGTGCAACCATTCGAATCGGTCACAATCATAAATACACCTTTATAGGCTGCAGGCGGACCAAAACGAACCTTGATGCTGCTTGCTGCATTTCTGAATGTTTTTCCATCTAGAAACCAATCGCGCTTTAGTGACCCCGGGGTTACATCTTTAAATTCGATGCTGTCATTGCCAAAACATTGTGCCTTTGC
>JBEDND010000047.1:0-4023 GCA_041170785.1 Bacteroidota bacterium
CTACATTAGAGGTGAGTATATGTGGATTCTGCATATTCTGGAAAAAGCCATCACTGAAGCCTATCAGGCTGGTTGGCTCGGAAAGAACATTCAGGGTTCCGGATACAACCTCGACCTGTATGTAAATCCGGGTGCAGGTGCTTATATCTGCGGAGAAGAAACAGCACTCATCGAGAGTTTGGAAGGAAAACGCGGCAATCCAAGGATTAAACCACCTTTTCCGGCGGTTAAAGGCCTTTGGGGATGCCCCACGGTGGTTAATAATGTGGAAACCATCGCAGCTGTGGTTCCAATCGTCAACGACGGTGGCGACGAATATGCAAAAATTGGTATTGGCCGTTCTACAGGAACAAAGCTGATTTCGGCCTGCGGAAACATCAACAATCCGGGTGTTTACGAAATTGAGCTGGGATTATCGGTGGATGAATTCTTATACAGCGATGAATACTGTGGCGGGATCAAAGGCGGCAAACAGTTGAAGGCCTGTGTTCCCGGAGGTTCTTCTGTTCCCATCCTCCCGCATTTTCTGGTGACCAAAACGGCGGCAGGTGAGGATCGCCTCATGACCTATGAAAGCTTATCCGACGGAGGTTTTCAAACCGGATCCATGCTGGGTTCCGGCGGTTTCATCGTGTACGATGAAGATCAGTGCATCGTGAGAAATACGTGGAATTTCACCCGTTTCTACCACCATGAAAGCTGCGGACAATGCAGCCCTTGCAGGGAAGGAACCGGCTGGATGGAAAAAGTACTGCACAGACTGGAATATGGACATGGCAAACAGGAAGACATTGATTTGCTATGGGATATACAGGCGAAAATTGAAGGAAACACCATTTGTCCGTTGGGTGATGCAGCCGCTTGGCCCGTTGCCAGCGCCATCCGCCACTTCCGCGAAGAATTCGAATGGCATGTGCGGGAACCCAAGTTGGCGATGCAGCGTAATTACGGGAGGGTTTCCGAAAAGAATGATTCTAACGTAACAGCTTGATTTACAAAAGATTAAAAGCTAATGGCTAAAGTAACTATAGATGGTCATACCATTGAGGTTCCGGACGGCACGACCATCCTGAATGCGGCCCGCATGATTGGTGGATCTATTGTTCCTCCGGCAATGTGCTACTACAGCTCACTCAAAGGCAGTGGTGGTAAATGCAGAACTTGCTTGGTTGAAGTGAGCAAAGGAAGTGAAAAGGATCCACGCCCAATGCCAAAACTGGTTGCCAGTTGCTCCACACCTGTGATGGATGGCATGGAAGTAAAAAATACCACTTCTCCCAGAACATTGGAAGCCAGAAAAGGTGTTGTGGAATTTCTGCTCATCAATCATCCGTTGGATTGCCCTATTTGCGACCAGGCGGGTGAATGTCACCTACAGGATCTTGCATTCGACCACGGAGCAGCCAAAACCCGTTATGAATTTGAACGACGCACCTTCGACAAAATCGACATCGGGCCATACATCAAATTACACATGACACGTTGCATCCTGTGCTATCGCTGTGTGTACACAGCCGATCAAATCACCGGCCAGCGTGTTCACGGGATTATGAAGCGCGGAGATGCTGCTGAAATCAGCACGTATATTGAACAAGCCATAGACAACGACTTCAGCGGAAACGTGATCGACGTATGCCCCGTTGGAGCGCTTACTGATAAAACCTTCAGGTTTAAAAGTCGCGTATGGTACACCAAACCACTTGACGCGCACAGGTCGTGCGACAAATGCTGCGGCAAAGCTGTGCTTTGGAACGTTGGCGACGAAATCTACCGCATAACTGCGCGCAAAGATGAACACGGAGAAGTGAAAGAGTTCATCTGCAATACCTGCCGATTTGAAAAGAAAAGTATGTCTGACTGGACCATTGAAGGCCCACGGAAGATTGACCGGCACAGTGTAATCTCGGCCAATAAATATTTCGAGCCCATCCCAGAACATACACCCTTATTGAATAAAGCCTGATATGGACGCTGCATTGCTTATTGAAAAATCCATCCTGGTATTGGTAATTCTGGGTATTACCCTGCTGATTGCCACGTACAGTACCTATGCAGAACGCAAGGTCGCTGCTTTCCTTCAGGACAGACAAGGCCCGAACAGGGCAGGAGTATTCGGACTGCTGCAACCCATTGCCGATGCCGGGAAGATGTTCTTTAAAGAAGACTTGATTCCCGCGGCGTCGGAAAAATGGCTGTTTATCATGGGACCGGGCATCGCCATGTTTACGGCGTGTATGACCGGTGCTGCCATTCCTTGGGGTACAGAACTTCATGTTTTCGGCTACACGCTGAACATGCAAATCGCCGACATCGACATAGGGATTTTATACGTGATTGGCTTTGTAAGCATGGGTGTTTACGGAATCATGATTGGTGGCTGGGCTTCCAACAACAAATACTCACTGTATGGTGCCATCCGCGCCAGCAGTCAGATGATCTCGTATGAATTGGCTATGGGCCTGAGCATCATTGCCGTAGTAATGATGTCCGGAACTTTAAGCCTGAAGGAAATTGCGGCGCAACAGCACGGAATCAACTGGAACATTTGGTACCAGCCCATCGGGTTTATCATTTTCTTTACCTGCGCCCTGGCAGAGTGCAACCGCGCACCGTTTGATCTTCCGGAGTGTGAAAGTGAACTGATTGGTGGTTACCACACCGAATATTCAAGCATGAAGTTGGGTTTTTACCTGTTTGCGGAATACATCAACATGTTCATCTCCTCGGCAGTAATTGCAACCCTGTATTTTGGAGGTTACAATTTCCCGGGAATGGATCTGATAGACAGTCCTGCCCTGCTGGGATGGCTTCAATTCATTGTGCTGTTTGCCAAAATCTTCTTCTTCATTTTTGTATTCATGTGGATTCGCTGGACACTTCCGCGATTCCGCTATGATCAACTCATGCACCTTGGTTGGAAATCATTAATTCCACTGGCCATCATAAATATGCTGATCACTGCTGCAGTTGTGCTTTTAAGAAATCAAACATTTTAACGCTTACTGATGATGCAACCATTAACCAACAGATCCAAACAGGTAGTGAATAAGGAAATGACGTTCATGGAACGCATATACCTGCCTGCCATATTGAAAGGGATGGCGATCACCATCAGTCATCTCTTTAAGAAGAAAGCCACGGTTCAATACCCGGAAGTTCAACGTCCCATTGCTCCGGTTTACCGAGGCAAACATGTGCTGAAACGCGACGATCAGGGCCGGGAACGCTGCACGGCCTGCGGCTTGTGTGCCGTTGCTTGTCCGGCTGAAGCCATTACCATGGTCGCTGCCGAGCGCAATAAGGGAGAAGAGCAGCTGTATCGTGAAGAGAAGTATGCAGCCGTATATGAAATCAACCAATTGCGTTGCATTTACTGCGGATTGTGCGAAGAAGCTTGTCCGAAGGAAGCCATTTTCCTTACAGATGTGATTACGCCGGTTGAAACCACCAGGAATAATTTTATTTACGGAAAGGATAAATTGGTAGAACCTTTGAACGCAAGAATAGATGTATCAAAAAGGCAATCCTGGAGGACGCCTGAGCAACAATCATGATGAACCAAATTCCGTTTTTCATTTTTTCCTTTATTGCCATTTTAACGGCATTGGGAACCATCACTGCGCGTAATCCGGTGTACAGTGTGCTCTGTTTGATTTTGACCTTCTTCGCCCTCAGCGGACATTACGTATTACTGAATGCGCAGTTCATAGCGGTGGTGAATCTGATTGTTTATGCAGGTGCCATCATGGTATTGTTCCTGTTCGTACTGATGTTGCTCAACCTGAACAAGTCAACAGAAGTGCCAAAGCCGATTTTGTGGCAGATCAGTGGTGCTATTGCCGCAGGTTTGATTTTGGTAACACTTGCCGGTGCTTTGCGCGGCGCATCTGACTTCATGATCAAAGGCGGCCCGGAAGCAGCCGGAATTGGATTGGTGAAAAATTTGGGTAAAATGCTGTTCTCAGACTTTGTACTGCCCTTTGAAATTTCGAGTATTTTGTTCCTTGCCGCAATGGTTGGATC
>JBEDND010000048.1:0-4197 GCA_041170785.1 Bacteroidota bacterium
CATATCCTGGAGGGAAAAAGCGTTTAACCCCTTTCATGTTCAGGGCGTCGGTGATGATCAGTCCTTCAAATCCAAGCTCCCCGCGCAGCAGTTCCCGGACTACTTTGGATGAAAGGCTGGCAGGGAGGTTCGGCGTGCTGTCCAGCGCAGGCACCTCCAGATGTCCAACCATGATGGAAGCCACATCCTGTGCAATGGCTGCGCGGAAAGGCGCGAGTTCCAGGCTGTCCAGTCGCTTTCTGTCGAAACCCAAAAACGGCAGGTCCTGGTGCGAATCTGTTTCGGTATCACCGTGTCCGGGGAAGTGTTTGGCGCAGGCCATCACGCCCTCGCTTTGCATGCCGCGGATAAAGGCATTCGCCAGCCTTTGAACCTGCGCAGCGTGTTCGCCAAAACTGCGGAATCCAATGATGGGATTTGAAGGGTTGGTATTCACATCAACCACCGGTGCGAAGTTGATATGCACGCCAATACGCCGGCATTCGCGCCCCATGGCTGCGCCGGTTCGGAAGGCCAGCCCTTCACTTCCTGCCGCACCAAGGGTCATGGCAAATGGATAGCGTTCTAACTCCTTGAGCCGCATGGCCAGCCCCCATTCCCCGTCGATGCCGATGAGCATGGGGGTTTTGCTGATTTGCTGGTAATAGTTGGTAAGCCAAACTTGTTTTTCAGCGGTTCCCTGGAAGAAAATCAATCCTCCAATCCGCTCGCGGTGAATCAAATCTTCAATTTGTGCCGTATGCGCGTCGTCTTTGTTGCTCCACGCCGCCACCATCATCATCTGCGCAGCCATTTCCCGAAGCGAAAGTGTGCGCAATACCGAATCTGCCCAGCGTTCGTGATTGGTACGCAGGTGTTGGGCTTCCATCTTCTTTGGAAGGAACAGTCCGAGTAACAACAACAAGAACCAGTAGTTTAGGCGCATTTCTATGAGCCTGCAAATAACGCCTTCCAAATCCGTTTTTATGCCCGCCGGAAAATCGTTAGCAACAAACGGGCAATATGACGAATATCAGTTTTTGCACTGAAACAAGTATATTCGTTGACCAAAAGGAGGAAGGAAGAGGAGATGCAGACAGAGACTCCCCACAGTTCGGTTCCCTCGGCGGAACTCAGTTTAAATGCGATTTTTCACACACTTGTTGACGCCATCATCGTGATCAATTCCCGAGGCTTGATTGTAGAATGCAACCAGGCAACCTTGAACATGTTTGGTTACGATAGCGGTGCCTTACATGGCATGAATGTGCATGTTCTGATGCCTGAACCTGATCATTCCAGACACAATCAATACATCAAGAATTACGAAGAAACCGGTGAGCGAAAAATTATTGGCATTGGCAGGGAAGTGGTAGGAAAACGCAAGGACGGCAGCCTGTTCCCGCTGCGCCTGGCGGTGAGCCACTTCGTAGAGCACGGACAGCATTTTTATGTGGGCATCATTCATGACCTGACCGAAGAAGTGCAGTCGCGCGAGCTGAAAGAGCATTACCATATTCGTTTGCACGAAGAAGTAGAAACGCGCACCGAAGAATTGAAAAGCACTTTGGAATTGCGCCGGAAGGCGGAAGAACAACTGCTGCAAAGCCAAAAGGTGTACACCACCATCGCGCGCAATTATCCCAACGGAACCATTACCATCCTGGATGCCGATTTTAATTATGTCTTTGTAGAGGGAAAGGGCCTGAGTGATTTAGGTATTGATCCGAGGTTCCTCATCGGTACAAACTACCTGAAACGCCTCCGTCCGGAATTGCGCGAGCTGGCAGAAAAACACCTCAACAAGGTGCTGCAGGGCGAGCCTCGTACTTTTGAAATTGAATTCTCCGATCATTGTTTTCTGATTGATGCCGTGCCCATTAAGGAACGCAACCTGGTGCAAAGCATCCTGATGATCGAAACCAATATTACACACCTCAAGCAGGCAGAGCAGGACATGCTCAAAGCGCTGCACAAAGAGAAGGAACTGGGTGAATTAAAAACACGTTTTGTGAGCATGGCCTCACATGAATTCAGAACGCCCCTGAGCACCATCAACAGTTCTGCCGACCTCATCAGCCGCTACAACGAACAAGGCAATACAGGAAAAGTGCTGGACCACGTGCATAAAATTCGCAAGAACATCACCCACCTGAATCAATTGCTCAACGATTTTCTGTCATTGGGCAAGCTGGAAGAAGGACTGATCCGGAACAAACCGGTTCCTTCCAACGTATCTGCCCTGCTCGATGAAATGTGTGAAGATGCGGAACTCAACCTGAAGCCCGGACAACAATTGCTGAAACAGTATCCGGAAGCGTTGACCCTGACGCTTGATCCGGATTTATTCCGGAATGTATTGTTGAACTTATTGAGCAACGGCATTAAATATTCAGAAGCCGGAACAGGGGTGGTGGTTTTGGAGGCCGTTCATGAAGAAAATGCGCTTAGGGTGCGGGTTCGCGACAACGGCATGGGCATTCCGGAGGAGGATCAAAAAAACCTTTTTTCCCGGTTTTTCAGGGCCCGGAATGTGACCAATATTGATGGAACCGGCCTTGGACTGCACATCGTAAAACAGTACTTGGATCTGATGGGAGGCCAGATCAGCTGCAGCAGCAACCCCGAAACCGGAACAACATTCGAAGTTTTTATACCTTTGAGCGCGGATGAAGAAGAAAATTCTGGTCATTGAAGACAACGTGGATGTTCGGGAGAACACCGCTGAAATCTTGGAACTGGCAGGTTACGAGGTGGTGGTGGCTGAAGATGGCAGGAAAGGAGTGGATCTGAGTTTGAACGAACGCCCGGATCTGATCATCTGCGACATCATGATGCCCGGCCTCGACGGCTACGGTGTATTGCACATCCTGAGCCAAAGACCTGAAACTGCAGGCATTCCATTTGTTTTTCTTACGGCTAAAACAGAAAAAACGGATGTGCGCTTCGGGATGAGCTTAGGGGCTGATGATTACATCACCAAGCCTTTCGAAGAAACAGATTTGCTGCGCACCCTCGAAAACCGCCTGAAAAAATCTGATGCCCTGAAAGAACGTTTGTTGGGCCAGGCAAGTGTTCAGGCCGCTGCCAACCGCGAAATCCAAACACATCAACGCCATTATTCCCGCAAAGACACCGTGTACCACGAAGGCGATCCAAGCATTTATGTGTACAAACTGCTGAAAGGAACGGTCCGCCTGTATTGCTACAATCAGGATGGAAAAGAATATACTACCGACCTTGTTGGCTCCGGCGGATTTTTTGGATATGTAAGCAGCATGGGTGGAAACCCGCGTGAAGAAAGTGCTGAAGCTTTGGAAGATTGTGAGATCGAACTGTATCAGTCTGATGACTTCCTCCGCTATATCACCGGCGATACCGCTACCATGGTTTATTTTGTGAAGCTGCTCAGCAACAACATTGCCTCCAAGGAAAAGGAACTGCTTAAGCTTGCGTACGATACTGTGCGCAAACGGGTTGCCGAAGCCTTGGTGAAGTTGTTTGAAACAGTCAGCGACAGCGACAGCCGCTACGGTGTGGCTGTTTCCCGGGAATTGCTTGCAAGCATGGCCGGCACCAGCACAGAGTCTGCCATCAGGGTGCTCAGCGGCTTCAAAGCCGATGGCATCCTGGAAATCAGTGGCTCGCACATCAAACTGCTGTTCCCTGAGAAGCTCAAGGCCCTGAAGTGGTAAGCCCCACCTGAGCTTTCCATCATCCTTGACGCATTTTTGACCTTTATCAGTCACTTGGGTGACTGGCGTCATGTGTTTCCTGAGGCTGCTGCTTGAACTTTGCCTGCATCAATCGTTTAATATTTTACGTTTATGTCATTAGCAAGAAGAAGCAGCATTTTGGACAATTGGGTCGATGATTTGTTCGCAACCCCATTTATTGAATTACCCAGGTTTTTCAAAAGCAACGGAGATGTTCCCGCAGTGAATGTGCGCGAAACAGCCGACCACTACATCCTGGAAGCAGCGGTGCCCGGTTTTGAAAAAAATGAAATCGAAGTGAGCCTGAAAAACGGCCAACTCACCATCCGCGGTGAAAAAAAGTCACAACAAAACGGTAAAGACAACGAACGACTTACGCGCAGCGAATTCAGCTACCAGATGTTCAGCCGTTCATTTTCATTGCCCGAAGACGTCCTGGAAGGGCAAATCCATGCGCACTACAAGGAAGGTGTTCTTACCTTGGAACTGAACAGGAACAAGC
>JBEDND010000049.1:0-3761 GCA_041170785.1 Bacteroidota bacterium
GTCCATACATAAGATCCGTTTTCCGGAAAGCTCCGGATAGTATTCGGGAAACTTTAAACCCTCAATATGCCTGCAGGCATCCGCAATTTCCTTGCCCCGGCTGAGTTCTAGGGTATAGTCGGTTTCTTCCAGGAGTTTTCCTTCCACTTCTTCAAAATACTTGGCCATTTCCCGTTCGTTGAGGCCAAACATGCGCAACGCCACAGGTTTCACCAAGCGCAAATCACTGCGAATACTGTCGGCGATGCCGGGATACTGAATTTTTACAGCCAGCTTTTGATTCCCCAGCCAGGCTTCATGCACCTGTCCGATGCTTGCAGCTGCCACACTTTCCGCATTAAATCGGTCAAAAACATCTAAAGGGGCTTTACCCAGCGCCTTGCGAAAGGTGCTGACCACCAGGGGTGCAGAAAGTGGGGGCGCGCTGTATTGCGAAAGTGCGAACTTCTCGGTATATGCCCTGGGCAAGAGGTTTTTATCCATGCTCAGCATTTGGGCTACCTTGAGCGCACTTCCCTTCAACTCACTCAGGCTGTTGTAAATATCTGAGGCATTGTTTTCATGGAGTTGTTCCTTATCCGTTTCCGGATTCACCGCCTTTTTTGCGTAATATTTGATGTAGTTCCCGCCAATTTTTGCGCCGGTACCTACCAGTTTCATGGCGCGCGCAACCTTTCCGGTTGGGATTTTATCTTTCGACGACATGTTCAGGAACTTGCCTTTCCAATCAAAAACCTTCCCAGGTCAATGGCTTTATCGAGGGTGTTTTGTTCCAACAGGTTCAGGCTCAGGTGTACAGATTTTTCGATCATGGCATCGGTATCCTCAAAGCCAGAGCTTTTGTCGCGCAGCCAAAAGGAGCACACGGCTAGTAAATTCAGCCACAGCGCTTCTTGTTGCAGGTTCTTCTGAAACTTATAGTCTTTCAGCACGCCTGTGTGCACACCGTGGTCGATCATGGGGCCTGCAGCTTCCATAAAACTTTTGCGAAAGGCTTTTAAAGTGCGCAACTGTTGCATCGGTTCATGAATGCTTCCGAATTCCAAAAGCATGTAACTGCGCAAGGGCAGCAAGCCCTCTGTGAATGCAAAGAAATAAGCCAGAACCTGCTCTCTGAAGCCGTAATCCCTAAAAGATTCCTGACGCTTCAAATCGTTGTAGGTTGCGCTGGCTAAAGAGGCAAGAATGGAATCGCGCAGGTGTTCCAAACTGGAAAACTGGCCGTAAAAATCAGATTCGGCAATGCCGGCTTTCTTGCAGAAACTGAACACCGAAGTAGGAACAGTTCCCGTTTCCAAAACTTGTTCTATGTACAACTGGGTAATGCTTGAACGGTCGCTCATTTTTCTATTTGTTGAACTGAAAACAACCTGAGGGAAGTAAAAGTTCGTTATTGGTATATTTTACGATGAACATACGTGTTTATTCGGAAGAATCTCCTATTTTTGTCCCAAAGTAGTTCCCAATGAAAGCACTTAAGTTCGTTTCCATCGCAATCCTGGCATCAGCAGCTCTGGTTTCATGCAAATATGACGAAGGGCCCGGAATCAGCCTCCGCGCGAAAAGAGACAGGGTAGCCAATGAATGGAAGGTTGTAAACCTTACTTATGGCGGAGTGGATGTAACGAAAAAAATCAATGATTCCCTGTTCACTTCAATTTTGAACCTATCCCGCACCGGGAAATACAATATGGTACATCTGGATCGGGATGGAAATTCCAGCCATACCGGCAAATGGAACGAAAAATGGGTGAGGGAATACAATAACTACTGCAAAAATCTCCCCATTCCCATTAAAGACCTGAAGATGAACGGTGAGTGGTCTTTCGATTACCGCCACGACAAAATTCAGTTGTTCCCTGAGCTGAGCACCGGAGCCGACAGTTTCAATGTACGTGGCTCGTTTAATTGGGGCATCATCATGTTGAAAGAAAAACAGATGAAAGTGCGTGGTAAAGATCGCGCCAGTGTTGACTGGACGATGGAACTCGCCCCCGTGAACGGTGAACCTTATTGGTATTGAAATTTTTCACACAATCGTATCAGAGCCCTCTCCGGAGGGCTTTGTTGTTTAACCCAAATACAAAAGCTGCCATAAGCTGCGCACCATGTTACACATCGATTACAACACCAGCCGCCCACAATTAAAGAATTCCGAATTTGGACGTGCCATTCAGGATTATGTTCATCACATCATGGAGCAAACAGACAAGGCTAAACGAACAAGTCTCTGTCATTCTTTGGTTCAGGTCATGCTGACGCTGAATCCTTCCATGCGGGAGCAGGCAGATGCCCGACAAAAATTATGGGATCATCTGTACCTGTTGTCGGATTTCAAATTGGATGTTGACGGGCCGTTTCCTGCACCTACCGAGGCATCCGTGCGCAACAAGCCACAGCATATACCCTACAACGACAGCATGATACGCTTCCGTTTTTACGGAAGAAATCTACAGTTGATGGTGCAACGTGCTTCGGAAATGGAAGATGGCCCCATCAAGCAGGACCTGGTGAACCTTATTGCCTCATTTATGTACAACAGCTGCAAGAGCTGGAATAATGAAAACCTGAGCAATGAGGTTATTGCAGAACATTTGAGGATTCTGTCTAAAGGCCAGCTGGAACTGAATCCGGAGCGCCTGGAAGTATATCAGGACCATAGCATCGCCAATAAAAAGTTCCAAAGGCCACAACGAGAATTTCGCCAGGGCGGCGGGCGCAACCAGGGGAGCGGTGGCGGTAAGTTCAACCGCAGAAACAGGAATTTTAGAAAATTCTGATTCATGGGAAGTTTTCGCATTGAAGGCGGTCACCATTTGTTCGGGGAATTACATCCCCAAGGTGCAAAAAATGAAGCATTGCAGGTGCTTTGCGCGGTTTTGCTCACGCCCGAGGAAGTGCGCATCAGCAACATCCCTGAAATACGTGATGTATTAAAACTAATTGAACTTCTGGAGGCCCTGGGTGTAGCAGTAGCGCGGCTGGGACACGGCAGCTATAGCTTTAGGGCTGAGGCGCCGAATCTCGAGTACCTGCATACGGATGAATTTCGGAAGAAGGCAGGCGCATTGCGCGGTTCCATCATGATTGTAGGGCCGCTGCTCGCGCGTTTTGGCGTTGGCATCATTCCTACCCCTGGTGGCGATAAGATTGGCCGGCGCAGGCTTGATACCCATTTTGAAGGCTTCATGAGCCTCGGTGCTAAGTTTGAATATGTGCCTGAGGAAAAGCTGTACCGTGTTTCAGGAAGGCCTTTGAAAGGCGCCTCCATGTTGCTTGATGAGGCTTCAGTTACGGGCACGGCAAACATCATCATGGCGGCCGTGATGGCGGAAGGCGATACCACCATCTTCAACGCCGCATGTGAACCATACATTCAACAATTGTGTGCCATGCTGAACCGAATGGGTGCACGAATCAGCGGTGTTGGTTCCAATATGCTGCACATTAAAGGCGTTCCATACCTTGCCGGAACCAGCCATACCTGTTTGCCTGACATGATAGAAATTGGCAGTTTCATAGGCATGGCTGCCATCACCCAAAGTGAAATCACCATCAAGAATTGTCGGCTGGACATGTTAGGGCCCATACCAAGGGTGTTCAGCAGGCTGGGCATTCACATGGAATTCAGGGGCGATGACATCTTTATCCCCGCGCAGGAACACTACGAAATTGAATCATTCATAGACGGATCCATCCTCACCGTGAGCGATGCCATCTGGCCGGGATTCACACCTGATCTGATCAGCATTGCTTTGGTA
>JBEDND010000050.1:0-2931 GCA_041170785.1 Bacteroidota bacterium
GTGTAGCAACCTTCAATGCACAAAGGGCATGGCTCTCACCGGGTTGGCTTGACCTGTACGCAACCTGTCCGGATCCCGGCGAAGAATGGACGGAAGACCTGGAACATCTGGCAAAAACTGCGGCACATGGTGGCTTTACGGATGTATGTGTGCTTGGCGGGAAGCAACCTGCTGCCGATCAGGCTTCGGTGGTGCGCTACATCAAATCGCATCACAGGGCGGCAGCGCATGCAGCACTTCATCCTTTAGGCAGCAGCACCCTGGGTTTGGCGGGAAAAGACCTCGACGCTTTATTCGAAATGCATCAAGGTGGTGCGGTGGCGTTTACCAATGGCAACAATCCGCTTCACGACCACGGCATGCTGATGCGGCTCATGCAATACGCAAACCAGCGCAACCTGGTGCTCTTTCACACCTGCCTGGACCAGGGCATCGCCGGCAACAGCAGCGTTCATGAAGGATTGCAATCCACCATGCTCGGATTGAAAGGCATCCCATCCCTTGCAGAAGAAATTGCAGTAGCAGCAACGCTGCGTATCGCAAAGCACCTGGATGTTCCGGTGCATATTTCCAGAATTTCATGTGCGGAAAGTGTTCAGCTTATTCGGGCCGCAAAGCTGGCAGGACAGGCCGTGAGTACAAGCGTTCCGGCATTAAACCTGTTGTTCGACGATACCGAATTGGAACATTTCGACACCAACCTGAAAACCATGCCACCACTGCGTGCTGCGACAGACCGGGAAGCCCTGATCGAAGGACTGCTTGATGGAACCATTGACGCCGTGGTGAGCAACCATCAGCCGCGCAACCAAGAACAGAAGTTTGTAGAGTGGGACTACGCCGCTTATGGCGCCAACACCTTGCAAATCGTGTCAGCCTGTATGGGTGGAACAGCGCGTTTACTTCCGGCTCAATGGGTACAACTGCTTGCCCACGGACCGCGAAAGGTTCTGGGGATGTCGCCGCTGATCATTGATACAGGCATGCCCGCGAAGCTCACTTTATTTCAGCCGGAAGCCACATGGATTCCAAATCAGGCAGACAACCAAAGCAAAGGCATCAACAACCCGCTTTGGGGCAGAAACTGCATCGGGAAAGCCATACTCACCGTGAATGAGGGCCGCATAACAGCCCATATATCCTAAAAAACCAAATGAACAACAGACCATCATTGTTTTACGGCCTGATTTCAGGCTTCGCCGGAATCATCCTTTTCCTCGTAGTGTACCTTACCGGCAGCCTGGATTCCATGTTCTCCCTGAGATACACAGGCAGCGCCTTCGTCATTTCATTGTTGTTGCTGGTATTGGGCGTAAAGGCCGACCGCAAGCAGATGACCGGCAGATTTCCTTTCAGGGAAGCCTTCTTCAGCGGATTGTTGTTCTTCGGCATATCCTGGTTGGTAAACACCACCTTCAACCAGTTCATGGTACGTGTGGTGGATCCTCAGCTGCCCGTTGCCCAAAAAGCCATTGCCATTGAAAAAACAGAAGAATTCATGGTAGCCTTCGGCGCCCCGGAGGAGGAAATTCAAAAATCCCTGGACAAGATGGAAGCCGCCGATCCATACGAACAATATCAACCCATGGGCATGCTGCGCGGTCTTTTGATTACCAGCCTGATAGGCGCGGTAATTTCCGCCATCGCAGCTGCCTTCCTGAGGGAAAAACAGAAACCTGAATACCTCGATTAAACGCAGCCGTGGCTGCACCTCAATGCTTCAGGGTAAGCACTGCAGTATTTCGTGCATCGGTTCCTTTAAAATAGCTCCTGGAAAGTGAGTCTATTTTAAAAGAAAGCAATAGCGGTGCCGGTTCCGTGACCATGCAATTCAACTCCCTGCGCTTGGAATCGTAGCGCCAGGTGCCTTTTTGCGGCATGGGAATCAGGTATGTTCCGGGAGTACAGGTATCCTTTCCTTCGGTGAAGCTGTAATCGTAGTTCTGACCATAAGAAAAACGAACCTCATCATCCTGTTGACAAGGAAACTGAATCATCTCATTGCCGGCATAGAGCAGCGAAACAGCCTTCCATATTTTCGTGGCGTGTTCCGTCAGCCGCCATACGGTATCCGGAAGCACGTTGAATTCCTTCTTCAAAACTTCATGTTGCCCCTGTTCACCGATGGCATGCAATTCCATTTCATAACGCCCGGACTGTACCGGCAACCATACCGGTGCGAGCGCCTCACTCCAAAGCACACCATTCAGGTACCAAAGCTGCGACTTTGCATGTTTACTCAAATTTTCAACCCGGATGGTATCGCCTTCGCGTATCAGGGTGTCAGAAAGCGAAAAATCCGCGATGGGCTTGGGCTGGGTATCGTTGCGCTTGCATGAATACAGCGCACCCAGTCCAATTATGAGCCAAAGGCCAAGGTGTAAATGAACTTTCACAGGGACAATTTAGGCAAACCGGAGCCTAAAATTAAGCCAATATTATATTTTTGCCCTTTGTAACAGACTTCGTGGGGGATATGATAGGCATGATTGTAATTCTGGCAGGGCTTTCTTACCTGCTCGGTTCTGTACCCAGCGCTGTTTGGGTTGGAAAGGCATATTACGGCATCGATGTGCGTGAATACGGCAGCGGCAATGCCGGAGCCACCAATACATTCAGGGTTTTAGGGAAGAAAGCGGGCATACTTGTTTTGTTTCTCGACATCATGAAGGGCTTTACCGCCGCCTGTTTGGTGCGCTACCTCCCTGAAATACATCCGGGCACCGCGCGCTACATCAACCTGCAGCTGCTGTTCGGGCTGGCAGCTTTGCTCGGCCACCTCTTTCCCGTTTTTGCAGGTTTCAAAGGCGGAAAGGGCATTGCATCGCTGTTGGGCATCCTCATCGCCATCCATTACCTGAGTGCCCTGGCCTGCCTCGGTGTATTCCTGCTGATGCTGTTCGCCACACGTTATGTTTCCCTGAGCAGCAT
>JBEDND010000051.1:0-8088 GCA_041170785.1 Bacteroidota bacterium
AACATTATTGGTGGAAACATGAACGTCCGGCGCCGGGCTTCAACGCCTACCGCCTGCGCATTTCAGGTTCCGACGGATCGGTGCTGATGGGGCCGGTATGCAGCACAAATGCTCAGGGCGATGCTGCCACGCAGGCCGTGCTGTATCCAAATCCGGCGCGCAGCTCGTGCAGGCTGACATTCACTTTGGGTGAGGCGCAACCTGTGGACATCCGCATTTTGAGTTCCAGCGGAAAAGAGGCACGTTGTCTGCAATACGCAGGAACGGCAGGCCGCAACGATGTGGAACTGATGTTGGATGAGCTGGAGCCGGGCTTGTATTACATCTGCGCCGATGGACAGCACATCTGCGCCAGGTTCAGGCTGGTATTGCAGGATTAACGCACAGGAAAAACAGGACAGGCCGGTTTCAGGGGATCAACGTCCTTTGAAATCGGCCTTTCTTTTTTCTACGAAGGCATTCATGCCTTCCTTCTGGTCTTCGGTGGCGAAGAGCATGTAGAAATTTTTCCGTTCGAAGAACAAACCTTCCTGCAGGCTGCTTTCAAAAGCCTTGAGCACACTTTCCTTGGCCAATTGCACCGCGATGGGCGATTTAGCAGCGATGGAAGCGGCCATCTTCACGGCTTCCTCCAGGTATAATTCCACCGGAACAATTTTGTTGATGAGTCCGGCGGCTTTGGCTTCCTCTGCGGAAATAAAGCGTCCGCTGAGCACCATTTCCATGGCCAGGGCCTTGCCTACGGCGCGGGTAAGGCGTTGTGTGCCGCCTGCGCCCGGCATCACGCCAATATTGATTTCCGGCTGACCGAACTGGGCAGTTTCACTGGCAATGATGATGTCGCAGAGCATGGCCAGTTCGCAGCCTCCGCCCAGGGCGAAGCCGGAAACGGCGGCGATGATGGGTTTCTTGGTTTTTCGAATGGAATCCCAGGTGCTGAACTGATCAATCAGCAGCATGTCCACGGCGGTTTTTCCGGCCATTTGCTTGATGTCGGCACCGGCGGCAAAGGCCCGTTCATTGCCTGTAAGCACGATGGCGCGCACGGAATCGTCGTCATCCAGCACCTTCAGGGCATCGCGGATTTCGCCCATCAGCTGTAGGTTCAGGGCGTTCAGTTCCTTAGGGCGGTTGAGTTGGATCAGGGCCACATGTGGCGCATAGGCAGGATTGACCAGGATATAGCTGAATTCCATACAGCGAAATAACAGCTCAAAAAGGTAATCTGTAGTTAAGGACAATAATTCGCATGAAAGGCAAGAAAGTTTATTGAAAATCTGTAATCTTTATCAAATAGGACATATCTTTAAGGTGAGTATTGAAATTGTGTGTGTGGTTTTGGAAACCTGCCTGCCATCAAATGGAGCAAACGGCGGCGAACCTTAAACATGCATGCTTGATTTTCAAATGGTCATAAATTCATGAAAGCCAAAAAGAATCTATGAATATGAATTAAGATATATGTAGTCAGAATCTTTATTAAGTGTTTGCGGAAAATTGCCGATGTCCCATCCAAATCAGCGCAAGGAAAAAAACCTGCATCAGCATTTGTTGCTTTTGGATGATCACGAAATTGGGCGCTTCGGGGTAATGCAGATGATTCGACAGGATTGGCCTTCCAGCAAGGTGTACGAGGCGGAGTCATATATGGAAGCAGGGCGTTTGTTGCACGACCATAAGGTGTATGTGTTTATACCAGATGTTAAGGTTCCAGGACTGAGCCTGGGGTAGTTGGTTGCGTAAATTCAATGTTTGGCCTTGTATGATTGGCTTATTGTTTTTGCGATGCTTCCAAAGGAGAAGTTGGGTGAGCATGTTATTGTGACTTTTATCTGTACGAATGCTGGTATCGAGCAACTGGGCGTTGCATGGATGGAAGTTTATGAGTCCTATATTCCTCGGCTATGCTGTTTACGGCATGAACTTAGAGATGTTGGCTTCTGGGCGGATTGGAATGCTTGGCTGTGCTGTGGATTGGCTGTTCTTCTTTCAGACCAGAGCTGAAGATTTGATTTGAAATGCTTGCTGTGCGTGAATTCCTTGAGCAATAATTCCAAGGTGTATGATGTGGTTTGGATGCTGAACACGCGCCGGGCTGCGGCTCATTTGTACGATCTGTTTATGTATGGAAGTGGGGAAATGTTGGATAACAGGAAAGCCCGGATCCATGCCACAGACATAAAAAAAGCGCGGGGAATTCCCCGCGCTTTTTCGATTTGAACCGTTTCAACGGTTTAAATCGTTTAGGGAAGTATGGTGCAGCGAATGATTTTAACGTCCTCCTGTGGTCGGTCGTTGTTTGGATTGGTTGGTGTTGCGGCGATTTTGTCGAGCACATCAAAACCGGAAATAAGTTGTCCGAACACGGTGTATTCACCATCCAGCATGGGCGCGCCACCGCTGGTTTCGTAGAGGCGCTGCACCCATTCCGGGTAGTTGAGGTTTTTGCTTGTCCGGTACTTGAAAATTTCTGGTTGGATGTCGTTCATCATGCGGGCCCAACCGGCCTGATCACCGGATAGCTTGTACATGTCGCGGCGCGCGCGGTAGGCATCGTTAGCGGGGTCTTCAAAGAAGCGTTGCTGTGCGATGTTGTTGCGCATGGCTTCCAGTTCCTCGCGGTTGGAAGCTTTGCCGGATACGATATAGAATTGGCTGCCGGAACTTTGTTTCAGCGGGTTCACCTGGTCGCTTTGACGCGCGGCGGCCAAGGCGCCTTTCAGGTGGTACAACGTATCAATGAATTCAGCATCGATGCGCACCTCGTTGCCAGCCGCATCTACCTGACCGCCATTGCCAAGTGGAAGGTTCATGGGTGCATTTTTGGAATTGGGGTCGCCACCCTGAATCATGAATCCCTGGATGACGCGGTGAAACAGTAGGTCTTTGTAGAAGTCGTTCTTCACCAGCTTGAGGAAGTTCTCGCGGTGTTTGGGTGTTTCGTTGTACAGCGCCAGCACCATGTTGCCCATGGTTGTTTCCATTTGCACGCGGGTATAGCCTTTAAAGCGTGCGGAGTCGGGCCAGGCCGGTGCAGGTGCGGCTGTAGCCTGATCGGCCACTACATCTTCTTCGTAGTGTTTTTTCTTCTTACCGCAGGAACTCAGCGGCAGGGTTGCCATCCAGGCGAAGCCGAGCATGGCGGATCCAAGTATGATGTTGCGTTTCATGTGATGATGTATTCAGCGTTCAGATAATTTGTTCGTTGATAAAGTATTCCACTACATGCCTGCGCAGCATGGTTTCTTGTTCAAATATGGAAACAAAAGGCAGTGGAATACGGTTTTCCCAAATAGGCCAACCATCCTGATCCATGCCGTTCAGTTCATAATATCCGCTGTAGCTCAACACCTTGCATACGGCAATGTGCATGAGGCTGACTTTTTCTTCTTTGGTGAATTTTTTTTCTGGCAACATGCCCAGTTCTCTGATTCCGATGATGAATAAAACACCATTTAAATCGGGTTTTTGGCCAAACTGGCTTTCCAGTCGTTCCAAGATGCGTTTCCAATATTCCTGAATCTCTTGTTGTTCCAATCCTGCGAATTTAGGAATTAAGCCGGTGTACAATGTTTGTATGTGCGGATGGTATTTTAGGACAGTTGATGGCGTTGACTTATTGAGTCTGAAGGTCAAGAACGTGCATGAATCAAGTGCAACTAAAGGCGATAGATGCCCTGACAGGCACCTGACTTACATTGCCTAACTTTGTACCAATGGCGTTTAACATTCTTTCGCAATATGTGCAACCCGGACTGAAGGATTTGGTAAGTTTTAGTCACCGCAAAGCGCTTAGGTTTCAGGAAGCTCAGTTGAAAAAACTGTTGTTTAAAGCGAAGCATACCGAATTTGGGAAAGAGCATGGTTTTGAGGAAATATTGATCGCACCAAATGTATATGAAGCCTTTATACGCAGGGTGCAGCCCGGCGATTACAGCAGCATGTATCCTTGGTGGCAGCGTGCCTATGCCGGTGAAGCGGATGTGGTTTGGCCTGGTAAAACCGAGTTCTTTGCCATGAGTTCAGGAACCACCGAGGCGGCCAGTAAGTACATTCCGGTAAGCAAGGACATGCTGCGTTCCATCAAGAAAACGAGTGTGCGGCAGCTGATGAGCATTGTACGCAGTGATTTGCCCAAGGATTATTTAGCCAAGCACCATTTGATGATTTCCGGCAGTACGGATTTGAATTTCAATGGTACTTCTTACGCCGGTGATTTGAGCGGCATCACCACGTCGCAGATACCATCATGGTTTCAGCGCTTTTCGCGGCCGGGCATGGAAATCCGCAAGCAACGCGACTGGTATGATAAACTCAGGGCCATGGTAGAAGAAGCGCCAAAATGGGATGTAGCCACCATTTCCGGTGTGCCGGCATGGATTAAGTTGCTTGTAGAATTGATCATTGAGCGCTACCAGGTAAAGCATATTCACGAAATATGGCCCAATTTATCGGTGTACATCTATGGAGGTGTGTCCATTGAGCCATACCGAAAAAGTTTGGATGCGCTGATGGGAAAGCCCATCATGTATTTTGAAACTTATCTGGCCAGTGAAGGTTTTCTGGCATATCAGCACCGCTTCGGTGCCAATGGGATGCGCCTCAATTTCAGAAATGGGGTGTATTATGAATTTATACCATTTACCAAAGAACACTTCAACGAACAAGGCGAACTGAGGCCGGATGCCCGGGTGCTGAATCTTGCAGATGTTCAGGAAGATCAGGAATATGCTATTTTAATCAGCACTTGCTCCGGAGCCTGGCGTTACCTGATTGGCGATACCATTAAGTTTACCGATTTGGAGCAGTGTGAGGTGAAAATCACCGGGCGCACGAAACATTTTCTGTCTATTTGTGGCGAACACTTGTCAGTGGATAACATGAATCAAGCCATTGCACGCTATGCTGAGAAGTATGGGGTTTCGCTTCCGGAGTTCACGGTGAAGGGGGTTCCTTTCCAAGGGTTTTTCGCCCATCAATGGTATGTGGCCTGCGATGATGCATCTATTGATGCGGAGGCTATGGCTCTTGAGCTTGATGAAATTCTATGCGACCTCAATGATGACTATGCGATTGAACGCAAGCATGCATTGAAAGGCATCGCTGTTGAATTGCTGCCTGCTTCATGGTTCATGAGTTGGATGGAAGGTCGTGGTAAGTTGGGTGCGCAACAGAAATTTCCGAGGGTCATGACAGACGCCGTGTATGCCGATTGGATTTCGTTTTTATCCACAAAGAAGAGCCAGATTTCGGCGCACTGATGGCGGCATACAGGGATACCGAATCGGGAAGGGGCGATGTGCGACTGGAGCACTACAGCGCTGCAGAGATTGCCTCGGGCATGTGGGAAATGGATTCATCCATTTCCGAATGCATTCGTCCGGCGCTGCCACAGATTACGGCGCTCATGGAGCTGGCGGCACAACGGATGCAGGAGGGCGGCAGGTTATTTTATCTTGGCGCCGGTACCAGCGGCCGTTTAGGTGTGCTTGATGCCAGTGAATGTCCGCCAACATTTGGTGTGCCTCATGGAATGGTTGTGGGCATCATTGCAGGTGGTGATACGGCCATCCGCAAGGCTGTGGAATTTGCCGAGGATGACGTTTCACAGGGTTTCAAAGATCTGCAGGAATACGGTGTACATGCGGGTGATTTGGTGGTGGGCATCAGCGCCAGCGGCAGAACACCCTATGTGCTTGGCGCATTGCAGGCTTGTCGTGCGGATGGCATCAGCACGGGAAGCATTTGTTGCAACCTTGGCGGGCCTATTGGTGAAGTTTCGGATATTGCCGTGGCTGTAGAAACCGGACCTGAATTTGTTACCGGCAGCACACGATTAAAAGCCGGAACCGCCACCAAGCTCATCCTGAACATGGTGAGCACCGGTGCCATGATTTTAATGGGAAGGGTACAGGGAACCAAAATGGTTGACATGCAACTGAGCAACAACAAACTGGTGGCTCGTGGCACCCATATGCTTCGAGAACTGACCGGGCTGACCGCGGAAGCTGCGCGGGAACTGCTGTTGGCACATGGTTCTGTTCGTGCGGCCTTGCAGGCTTGGAAAGCTCAGTGCTGAAAATGATACACGGCCGTTTGAGCAGCGGATTGGTGATCCAGTGTTCCGATGTAACGGCAAACCTTACAATTATGCAGTTTCGCTTTGATGTTCTCTGAGATGTAGATGCCGCCAACGTTGCCCATCTTTTTGATTTGTGCCGCTACATATACGGTTTCCCCCCAAATTTCATAAGAGAACCTTTTGTTGCCCACCACGCCTGCACCAACCGGGCCGCAATGTATGCCTATTTTTCCCGAAAATGGGTAATGACCGTTGCTTCCTTTTTGGGCTTCCTGATCCATGAAACGCATGATTTCAGAAGCTGCATGCAGCGCAGGGAACGCGGAACCTTCCTTATATTCCGGGATTCCGGCGGTAAAAACATAGTTCATGGTCTGAGCCCGCATCCGTTCCAATCCGTATTCTTCCACAATTCGGTCGAAGGTTTCGTAATAGCGGTTGAGGTCGCGAACCAAACGCACCGCGCTTACCCGGGTGCTCAAATCTTTGAAAATGCTGAATTCAACGATGCAAACGGTTACGCGCTCATAGGTTTTCGCCTGGATATAGCCGTTTTTCTTGAGTTCCAGCACTGCACTTTTAGGTAACAGGTTGAGCAGGAGTTCCTCGTGGTTGCGCCTGCCCAGCGCAATTTCTTCCATGTACATCTGGTACTGCAGTTCTTGGCTGAAGTTTCTGATGCTGCGTTGGTATTGCAACTGACCGATAAAAAAACCGGCAAGCACACAGCCTGTACACTCTAAGATTTGCGGTGCCAGCTGCAGGTCAAAGGGGCCATTATAGTAAATGATGGTTGCTATGAAACCTGCCAGAAGCGATGTGTTCAGGAAGATTCTTCCTGCCAGATGTATGGTGAACAGGATGTTGAGTAAGATGGTGAGGAGTCCGAAAAGAAGCAGGGAATTCCGGTCTACATAGCTCAACATGCCCATCATGAACAATGGTCCGAAGAACAGCAGCAGATAAATAAGCTGGAAGATGCGAAGCGGCGTATTGGCCAATTCCCGGATATTTACATTGTTCCGAAACAGGATCACCGCTGCTGCGGCTCCAAAAAATGTTGCCAAGTGTGATATGAACAACCAGAAATAATGTACTTCGGTTCGGATCATTCCGGTCTGCATGCGGTAATAATCCAGCACCAGTAAGGGTATGGAAAAGGCAGCTGCAAGCGCGCCCAACTTCCACAAACGATCGCCATTGTCGAGCAATATCAGGCGTTCCAGTTTTTCTTTTGGGGCCTTGAATTTCGCGCCTTGCTCCGTGTATTTCGGTGTTATTTTCTGCGCTTGCTTCAGGGCAGGACACTTTGGTTCCGGCTATACCGGCTATTCCTACTATGATTCCAACACTTCCCAGGTTTTATCAGGGAGCAATCGCACGCAGGCCTCGCAGGATTGATACGGCATAGACATGCCCCATTCTTGTGGAGCCACCATGCTCAGGGCATAGCTGCCATTTTTTTTCAGGTAGAAGAAATAGGTACCGCCAATCACAGGTTCAAAGCCCATATCGGCCTGATAAATTTTATGGCTCAGTTCAAGGCGCTGTTCAATGTTGCGCACCTGTTCCATGATTAATGCGGCCTGTTTCTTCAGCAAATCCATTTGTTGCTGCGCCTGATGCATCATGCTTTCGTGCGCAGTGGCCTTCAGCAATCGCTTGTCAATGGCTTCAATCTTCGGGCTGCTTACGCTCAGCGCATACGGGGCATGTGCTGCTTCCCCCCGGTATACGGGCATTTTATGATCTGGTTGGGCTTCCTGTTCCGACACTGTTAAAGAAACAACTGCCGGGCGAAAAGGTTGGCGCAGTCAGGAAATCCAACCTTTGTGGCGCAGCAATGCGGCAATCTGCACGGCATTGGTTGCCGCACCTTTACGCAGGTTATCTGCCACAATCCAAAGATTTAAGGTGTTGGTTTGGGAAGCATCGAGGCGCAGTCTGCCCACAAGAACTTCGTCTTTCCCCTGGGCTTCGAGTGGTGTTGGATAGCTGTTTTGTGC
>JBEDND010000052.1:0-10626 GCA_041170785.1 Bacteroidota bacterium
AACTGCGACACCCATTCTGCCAATACCAGACGCTGTCCCATCGTATCCAGTTTCTCTACATGGCCCAGGAATAATTTTTCATAATTCTGAGCATAAATACTTCCGGTAAGGAACATGCAGCTAATCAATAATTTTTTTTTCATCATTTAGTTATTGTGATTTGTTGAACACGCAAATCTGATTGAGGTAGGCAGATACGTACAACGAATGTAATTGAACTTACCATATACTGCACGTTACAACCCATGTATATAACCGATGATTTCAGGGCCTGTGCTTTCCCTATCGACGATAAACTATGAATGTTCAACAACTTTCAAAGTTGCTTTAATTCAAGCATTTACATGTTCAGAACATTCCACAATGGGTTTTATTGCGTACAAAAAACTACAACATTCCCGGATGTTGGGAAAATGCCTGTTCGGTAACTTTTTTTAACCTTCACATCGCAAAAGCATGTTTCAGCCAACAATAGGGGAATCCTTAACTAAATTAGCATTGTGAAGAAGCTGCAAGAAACCGGCCTTGGATTGGTCCTGAGTGGAGGTGGCGCGCGCGGGCTGGCGCATTTGGGTGTGTACCAGGCTTTAGTTGAGGCGGAAATTCCCATCAACTGCATCTCGGGAACCAGCGCCGGAGCGCTCGCCGGAGCCTTTATTGCAGCCGGTTACGAACCGCGGTACATATTTAAGCTGTTCTTGAAGAACCGCTATTTTGGATGGAGAAATTTCGTATGGGGGAAAGACGGCCTGTTTACGCTCGACCCTTTGGAAGCATTGCTGAAAAAAGAACTGCCTCCCGATTTCGAAACACTGAAAATACCCTTGCATGTGGCTTGTACCGATGTGATTCACGGAACTTGTCTGTATCTGAACCAGGGCAACCTGCACGATGCGCTGTTGGCATCTGCCGCAGTACCCTTGGTTTTTGAACCGCGCAAGAGCCACGAAACCGTACTGGTGGACGGTGGTGTGCTGAACAACTTCCCCCTGGAACCACTCCTGGAAACCGGCTTACCCCTGTTTGGCGTGCATGTAAACCGCTTTGAACCTAAGGGCCCTCAAGAAGACTGGGGCAAGTTTTTCATGGCCGAGCGCTGTTTCCACCTGGCCATTTCAGGCCAGGTTTACCATAAAAAAGCGCATTGTGATCTGTTTATGGATTTACCCCTGGGGAAATACCACATGTTTGACACCGATCATGCGGAAGAAATCTATCAGATTGGCTATACCGAAGCCCGCAAGCTGCTTTCCTGAAACGGGAACAGCAGCGCTGTTCAGCGTTTGATCAGGCCGCGATAGCTCATAAACAAGCCATGCGACAATTCAGCTTTTGCAAGGTTGCGGTCGTAATGGGGTTCCAGCCGCACATCAATGTAAAAACCCGGCGCCAGCGCGCGCACATACTGAAGTCGGAGCATATACAATTCCCTTACGCGCTCATTGAGGTACACATCGTAGTTGTTGATGCCCCCAAACAGCGGACCGCCAACAGGGCTTTGCCACTCCGTGCCGCGCCACCAGGTACAGGTAGCCCGATAATATTTACCCCAACGAACAATTGCATTGGTATACCAGGCATGACCGTTCAGCCAAGGCTGCACCGGATGCGGTGAAAAATCGAAGCTGTGCATCAAATGACTTTCCAATGCCAATGAACCCTGGAACAGCTCGAGGCGCAGGCCGGTAGATGTGTTAAGTTTGCTGATGTTTGGCGTAGCTCCCACATTAATCTGGCCACCGCGGTGAAACAAGGTAAACTGAACCGGCAGCCACAAACACCAATTTCCGGCGTGCAACAATCGTCCTGAGCCATTTCCGGCAGCAGTAAACTGCTCCTGCCAGGGATCTTCCCGCCTGATGTTTCGCTGCCAGTCTATCCAGGAATCCCAGCGCCATGCGTCACTTTTATGGATGACCTGTACACCGTATTCCACACGTCGGTAGAAGCTGGATTCAAAATCATACATCGGCTCGCTCATGTTGTGGTTTACATGACCCAACAAACTGCCCGCAATCAATTTCCAATTCCCATTTAGGTACTGCAAATTCAGGAGCGGCTGTACTTTATCGAGCGCTTTCAGACTGCCGAATTCCTTTTGAAGCATCAGTCCACCGCTAAGCAAAACATTATTTGCAGGGCTGTATTGCACCTGAGGTGTAAGTTGCATCCCAAACCAGGTTTGGCCCGGATTGATGGGCGAATAGTATTCGTTGTTCTTGAAATAAGTAAGTTGTTCGAAGCTTAAGTTCCACTTCCCGGAATCAGGGACCGGAAGCGGCATTTGTTGCAATACCGTATGATCCAGCTGCGCATGCAGGGCATGACCCAACACTGCACATAGCCCCAAAGTAAACGCCCGTGATTTCAAGAGTTGGCAAAGATAGCCACCAGCGTTGTTTGTCACATGTCACCTGTTGCTTCCACAGCAACAGGTTTGTCCGGCAAGATCTTGTTCAGCACTCGTTCAAAAATGGGAATTGTACCCCAAAACAATAAGACACCGCAGGTATTGAAGAGCATGTGTGCGTTTGCCACCAGGTGTTCCGGATGTGCAAGATTACCTGTGCGTAACACCAGATCTGTAAACGGTTGGAACAGCATCAAACCTAATAGAATGCTGCACAAATTAAAAAACAGGTGGAATAATCCGGTTTTCAATGCCTGTCGTGTGCCCTTGATGGTTGCAAGCAATGTATCGCTGCAAGTTCCCAGTTCAGCACCCAGCATCACGGCTATGGCACCACCAAGGCTCAATATTCCTTTTTTCGTAAGGATGATGGCCATACCTACCGTTGCTGAAGAAGATTGAATAATCAGAGTAATGAACGCTCCGGTCAGGGCTCCGGCCAGGGGATCCTTCGTACGATCCAGCATTTGCTGAAATTCCGGATATGCACGCAGCGGTTCCACGGCCTCTTCCATGGTGAATAATCCAAAGAACAGGATACCGAAAAACATGATGATTCTTCCGGTATTTCCAACGCGCTCGGAACGGCTGGCCAGCAATAAAACAAATCCCAGAGCGAGTAAAATAGGTGAGTAAGAAGCAATGTCGAGTGCAATCAGCTGACTGCTTACTGTGGTTCCAATATTAGCACCCAGTACCACACCCATGGCGTTTCTGAAACTCATCGCGCCGGCGTTGACAAACACAATGGTGATGATGATTACGGCTGAAGAAGAATCAAGTAATGTGGTTACTATAATTCCTGTGAGGAGTGCTTGCCACGACTTACCTGTAAATCGCAGGATCCATTGCCTGGCGCGTTCACCTAATACCTTCTGGATGGTTTCTGAAAGATGATGTACGGCATAGAGGAATAATACCAATCCAGCCAATACAGAAAGTATCACTTGTTGCACGCATACAAAAGGAAGCCACTGCTCTTATTACAAGAATAAGAAACCAATAAGCAGATGTTAATTACTCAACCCATTAATTCAACGCACCAGAGCCAACACGTAAGGCTCCATTTCCCGCTGCATGCGGTGCGCTTCGTCTCTGGCGGCCTGGGCAAAATCAGGACCTGAAGATCGGTACAAAATAGAACGACTTGCATTAACCAAAAGCCCGCCATCGTCGTTAAGACCACTTTCAGAAACTTCCTGCAAACTGCCGCCTTGCGCCCCCACTCCGGGAACAAGGAGGAAATGTTTGGGAATGATGCTCCGGATGTCCAACAGCTGCGCTGCACGCGTAGCGCCAACAACAAACATCAGTTGTTCTTCGCTGCCCCAGCGACAAACAGATTCAATCACGCGCTCGTACAATTTCTTCCCTTCATATTCCGTGTATTGGAAATCGCGACTACCCGGATTGCTGGTTAAAGCCAGACAGATGATCCATTTATTTTTGAATTCCAGGAAAGGCCGAATCGAATCTTCGCCCATGTAGGGTGCAACGGTAACAGCGTCAAACGAAAGGGTGTCAAAGAAGGCCCTGGCATACATGCTGCTCGTATTTCCTATATCTCCGCGCTTGGCATCGGCAATGGCGAGGGTGTCGCCGGGAATCAGATCCAGCGTTTGCTCCATGGCTTCCCAGCCTTTAGCACCATATTGTTCATAGAACGCAGTATTAACTTTATACGCTACAGAATATGGCGACGTGTACGCAATAATGTCGCGGTTGAATTGTACCAAACCACGCATATCACGGGAAATATCCTCAGGAAGTTTTTCCAGATCGGTATCCAATCCGGTGCACAGATAGCTCTTCTTCTGTACAATCTGAGCCTTTAGTTCAGCGCGGTTCATGACGCAAAATTAACGCCATTGGCTAAACCTTTGGGAGCAGTCAAATTGACCGTTATATGGAAGTCCGCTATTCCTTCAACAATCGCTTCACCATAGAACCGTAAGGACTGTCCCAGTGGAGGAAATAAACCCCATTGCCAAAACTGCGCAGGTCGATGGTTTGGGCACCGGGTTTCAGATGCAACAGCACACGGCCTGCCGCATCGTTCAGCCTGAGTGAACCAAGGGCATCAAACGGCATCAGCACCTGAACTTCTTGTTGTGCGGGATTAGGCTTCAGCACAAAGGCCGCATCCCACAGCTCATAAACACGCAACGGATCAACAGCCCGTAGGTAAGCATACAAGGTATCATTACCCTGATAAACATCGCCCGGGGCAGAAACCACATAACGCAACAGGTATGTTTTCGCCTGGTTGATGTTCCACATTACAGATGAGGTAACCAATACACTGTCGCCGGCATTAAATATCGGCGCTGACTCTTCCTGTGCCCATTGCAGCGCACCATTGGCAGAATCAAAAGCATGGAAATACACTTTTGTTTGGGGCGGTGCCAACCCACTTCCATAATTTTTTAACCAAACCGACGGGGCGGTACCTCCCGGGATGGGGAATTCCTGCGACACATTCGGAGCTTCAATGTAGGCAGCGGAAATATCAACCGTGGCATTGGCCAGAAAGTCGACATACTGTGTATCGTTTAAACGGTATTGATCTGTTATGAGGCGCGTAAACACCCAGAGGCGATGTGGCCCCGGCATATTCGGAATGAAACTGTCGTTCATCATCCTTTGAGCACGTTCATTCAACCCAAGCGTATCGGAAACGTAACGCGCAAAGACCAGGCGGCTCAGTGGGTCGCGAATTTCAAATGCGGTTTGAAACGGTGTTTGCACAGATTTTTTTCCCTGATTGGAAATGAAGGCTGCTGCTTTTACGGCATCTTGCTTCACGCGAAACACACTGCCCGCAACAGGCATGGTGATACTGTCAACCGCAACATCCACTTCTTTCTCCACAACAAAAGAACCTGTTATGGTATCATTCTCCCGGTAGGGATCTTCCACATCACTTACAAAAACCTTTACCAGATGTATACCCGGTAAGGTGGGAATAAAAGAAGAATCGAACAGGATCAAACGTGTTTCTCCGGTATCCACTGTGGTGCTGCGGATGCTGTAGTACAACATCTTCCCATCCTTCCAAATCTGGGCTGAATACGGCACCAGGCCGGTAGATTTTTTAAATCCGTTGTTTCTGAATACGGCCCAGATGCGGTGCGGACCGCTGCCAATACCAAGTATTGCGCCCGGTTCAGGTTTGCGGATTTCCAATGCCAGTTGGTCATGCGCCCTGCCCACCTGAAACTGATAGCTCAGCGAATCATTTAAAGGTTCCTGATCACCTGGGAGGAAACTCTGGAAGCTGATGCGGTAAATGCCTTTCTTTTCAGGTCGGAATTTTCGGGCAAAGCTGATTAAACCCGGGGCTCCAACATAAGAAGGCACCCGCGTAGTGTCGAAATAAACCTGTGTTCCGTTGAGGGTCATCCGACAGGAAACCAGAAAATTATCGAGCTGACTCAGCACCCCGTAATTGCTCAGCAATGCTTCGGGCGCAAACGATGCCGAGCTGGGGAACAACATCGTATCTTTTGCGGGAAAAACAGCTTTGCTGAAACCCACATCTGCAGTTTTGTCCACACGAAACGACGTACTGAGGGTATCATTCACCCGCAATCTATCTACCGCTAAAGTGCTGAATACCTTGAATACGAGTGTTCCTGTATCCTTACAGAAATAGGGCGCAAAAGATTGTATCAATCCTCTTTCCGGACCCAGTGTTACGGTTTGCGCATTGCTGTACAGCAGTTTGCCGTAGTTCCAGATTTCAGCCTTCACATCAAAAGGACCCTGTGCATCGATGCCGTTGTTCTGAACACGCGCGATGGGCCAGATGGTATCCTTTTTATATTCATAAGCACTTTGTGATGGTTCAAACAGCGCATCTATTGCTACATCCCGACGCACGGCCACAAAAAAAGCAGCCCGCAGGGTATCGTTGTCCACCATCTGATCCTGAGCAAGTCGTGTGTACAAAATCACTTGATGTTCCCTTACATCTGTGGGAAGCAGGGAACTGTCGAAGGTGATGGTTCGCCGCAACCCGGAGCTCAGGCTGTCTTTTTTGGTGCTGGAATAGATTTTCGTGCCGAAGCGCCACACTTCCAAAGTGACAAAAACGCTGTCGGCTTTTTTCGCGCCATAGTTGAAGATGGTGGCCTTGGGTGCGATGGTTTTAAGGGTGAATTTATCCAGCGTGTCCCGGTCTTTCGGAACAACGATGGATTCGGCGGCCACATCATAATCGGCCTGAATGCGCGGTTCTATCAAAAACCGGAATGGCGCGGCCGGTGCAAAATCAACCCAGTTGGTATCGCCTGTGGGTGCGGCAAAGTAGAAATGTTGTGGCCTTACCGGATCTTCCATTTGGTAGCCGAAGGCCACGTTTTGGGTTCCAGTTTGACGTACGCCCACATAAAACACGCCGCTCACACTCACCGGAGGCCAAACCGGCAAAACCACATTGCCTGTCTGTGTGGTGAAGCTGCTGCTGGTCCAGATGTTGCGGCCAGGACCGCCCGTTCTTTGGTTCTGTTCCCAAATACCGATGCGGCAAGGCTGCCCGCCAAATCCATAGGTAATGGTGATTTGATTGATGGATTTGGGTGTATTGCTTGAGAAGCGCGCCACAAAATCGCCTGTGGTTCCGTTAAAACCAATACCACCGGCGGCAGGAGGCTGCGTTGGATCTTTATAAGAATAGATGTTTGATGTAGCAATACGCACACACACTGCGGTATCATTCAAGCGGTTGGCATCTCGCAGCGCGGTAGCTGTAAGCGTGTCCCAGCCAATGTTTTGGGCATCCAGCGCGCGAAGGTTCACGAATCGCTGCTCGCCGGCAAGCAAATCCGACAATACCGTACTGTCGGACAACACATTCGCGCCTTTGCTCCGCATCAGGATTTTCTGTCCGGTCAGCGTTTGTTTCCCCACGTTGCGCACCAGGGCCCTGATTGTATCCGGATTTCCCAAAGGTACCGGCAGCTTACCAAGTGCGTAAAGTTTCATCACCAACAAATCCCTGTCGCTGCGCGGATAGTTCAGGATGATGCTGGGATGCACATCTGAAGCATTCCGCATGGTATCCTGAGGCGTGCCCGTACCTGTTTGAAATCGGGTTTGCCCAATGGCCAGACCGGGAAGCGAGAAACGGTTGTCGTACCACCATGGGATATTTGCTGTTTGCGCGCCCGTTTGATCGTATGCAACAAGTAGCTTCAGGTGTTTCCCGCGGTTGGTATCCACCACAAAAGGAGCCAGGTGAAAGGCGAATTTCTTCCAGCCCTCTGGACCAGAAACGTCGGAAACCGGATTTCGGTCGTATACCTTCACCATTCCTGTACTTCCCGTTTCGGCGCTGAATGAAATGGGAACTCCGGGGAAACCGGCTGAATCAGCCATGCCCATCCAAATGGCCAGTGAAGGTGAAGCCTGCATGGCCGTGCTTACATCCTTGTAAAACTCAATGGACTGGATGGTATCGCCGTGTTTTAGGTTTCCCAATAGAGACTGAGGCCAGATATAAGCATATTTACACCATGCATTGCTGAGTGTGGTGGAATTCATCGGCCCGCCTGCATTGGAGCCTGAAAAACCGCCTTCCCCCACCTGAACGTATTGAGCAGAAAGTTCGACAGACAAACAAAGACTCCATCCGAAAAGAATCAGCGATTTCCTCAGCATGCCTGCAAGTTAGGAAATGCAGGCGCGAAAGGCAAAAAGGGAGACCGCGTTCCATGGCTTTCATGCCCTTCTGCGGTGGATGAACACGAGTTGATGTATGCTGCGGCAAAGCAACTCAAGCAAATGGATGAGAAGCCGAACAATCTTCAGGCATGTATAAAGAGTACTTATTGATGCATGGAAAGGGTTAAACCATAGATTCGAAAATTCCGCTCGAAAAGGGTTCAACGGCCGAATTGTCAACTTTACAGGCAAGCGTTCTTCGGGATAAGTACAGTTAGAAACAAAGAACAACCCGACGCCAAACTCAGCGATACTTGGCTATGAACTGCTCTAAATCTTTAGTGTTGAGGTTTTTTAATTTTCGATCCAAAATCACCGCTTCTGATCTTGTTGGTTTTTCCAGGCTCAACACAAGCTTCCAAGGTGCATAAGGCGCAGTGGATTTTTCATAACCAGCATTGTGTCTTTGCAATCGATCCGCAACGTTTGAGGTCTGACCAATGTAATAACGACTTGAAACTGACGAATAAAGAATGTAAACGTAAAACATAAACCCATAAAAAAGCCCCTGCTGATGCAGAGGCTTTTCGCGGATGGCGAGGCTTCGCTCGCCATCGCGAGTTCACCTCGCGACCCCAAACTCAGCTAAAAAAGCCCCTGCTGATGCAGAGGCTTTTCGCGGACCCGTAGGGATTCGAACCCCAAACCTTCTGATCCGTAGTCAGATGCTCTATCCAATTGAGCTACGGGTCCAAACTGTTCGTCCTTGTAAACAGGGCTGCAAATATAGTTGTTTCCTAATTCTGTACAAACGATCTCGAAGTCTTTGCAGGGTTACTGGGAACGAATGAAAGGCCAATATGAACCGAAAGAGCAGGCTGTCCGATAAACCTCGCATTACATGAGCAAGAGAACCCATGAACGCATTTCGATAAAGCACCTCCGGGCCCTAAGGTCTTTAATCGCCAATCAAAATTCTTTGAATATTCGGCGTTTCAAGGTATTCGGTTTTGAGCAGATAACCGCCTGAAGGAATATGCTCCGGGATTTTAACACGGCCTTCTTCGGCTGCGCCGGTGTGCATAATTCTTCCACAGAAATCGCACAGCGCAAAGGGAGTATGGGCGGAAACCGGAAGGAAAAGATAGGTTCCCTGCTTCACAGGCAAAGGGTAGATTTTCAGGTCTGCCTTATGAGTCTGTTCAACTGAGGTTCTTTTTCCGCAATTTCCTACATAAACCCTGAAACCCTTATAATGTTCCGCATTGAGGTTGCAGTTGTTATCTCTGGCATAGATACTGAAGGTGTACGGCTGCTGTCGGGCACTGCCCTTGGGTGCAATCCAATGAAAGGTACCTGTTGGGTTCTTCCCGGTATTTACCGTAAAAACCGCACCCTTAATACCTCCATTCCAGCTAATGCTTACTGAGTCGCCACGAGTTTGGACACCTTTCACCAGGGTGTCTTTAGTTCTGATATTTAAGATAAGGGTATCTCCTTCCTGAATACAGGTATCATCCGTGCCTGTAATTTCAGGTATCATATTGGCAACGCAATCCGTCACCAGAACCTGCATGTCACGACGAGTAGAACCCACTTCCAGCCAATTGCCTCCAATTTTTCTGTATTCCTTTGCCACCACGGCTATAAGTGCAACCTCGTCGCATTTTGTGGGGGTATAAATCATATCTGCGCCGAGACTGTCAAAGTAAAAACCCACAGGGATTGAAGCCTTAGGATCAGGCAAACAAAGAACGCCACCGGAGCCAGGGCAATAAGGTGTAACAGGGTATCTGTAAGAAAAAGGAGCGGTATAAAATGTTGCCTGATCAGGCCCAGCCGTAATAAGCGGCGTAGTAAGGATAAATACCACAGAGTCTTGATCTACAGTATCTATCAATCCGTGGTTGTAACGGTATGGTTGATTACAACAGGTAAAGAAAATCGGAGGATTCGAAAAGGCAGGGCTGTTGTTACCATTTCGGGAAACTGCGCATAAATTCAGCGTGCAATATGTTATGAAGTTCATGCCTGAAGCACCTGTAGTTATGGCCCCGTTCCTGCAGCACTGTTCCATATAGAAGGTTACGTTGCAGCAGGATGCTCCACTGATGAGGTTTTTATAGGGTGTTGAATCAAAGTCAACTACCGTTTCATAAACATGAAGCTCTACACCCATCCCCCCTGCAGACGTATTTAGTGGACTACAAGGCTTTGAAACCGCGTTGCAAGTGGGCGTGAAATCGGCAATGGAGGTCCGTTTGAATGTAAGCTTAAACTGCCCGCAACTTCTGGTATTTGGGTTGCCGGAATACATGCCGAATATTACATCATTAACACCCAATGGAATTCCACGACAATCTCTGTAAACAGAGGCCACAACTTTATATTTCATGGCACCGAGGTGGATATACTGCATGTCTGCACCCATCAAATGGCTTGCTTTTGCAACATCGGATGTTACAAAGGCCAGGAGGAAAAATACAAAGGCTTTGCGATACGATCTTACGAACATATTTTTTCGTTGCTAATTTTATAAGAATGAAATAATT
>JBEDND010000053.1:0-5457 GCA_041170785.1 Bacteroidota bacterium
GTTAATGCAAACAACGTATGGTCTTTGCCGATGCCTACGTTATTTCCGGGATGATGCTTGGTACCGCGCTGACGAACAATAATGTTGCCTGCGATAACTTTTTGCCCCCCGAAGATTTTCACGCCCAAACGTTTGCTGTGCGATTCGCGTCCGTTTTTACTACTGCCTGCGCCTTTTTTGTGTGCCATTTTTTTATTCTCTTTAAGCGTTAAGCCTTGATGGATTCAATCTGAATGCGGGTGAATTGCTGACGGTGTCCGCGCTTTACAGCGTAGCCTTTGCGCCTTTTCTTTTTAAACACCAAAACTTTATCACCCTTAACGTGGCTGAGCACTTTGGCTTCAACGCTACTGCCGCTGATTACCGGAGTTCCAACCTTGGTTTGGCCGTTATTTTCTACTAGCAAAACACGGTCGAAGGAAACCTTTGAACCTTCTTCCGCGGCCAGTCTGTGAACATAAATGGACTGATTTTCAGCCACCTTGAACTGCTTGCCTGCTATTTCTACAACTGCGTACATGTTCGAAAAATGAGGGCGCAAACTTAGTGCTTATTTCTCCAAAAATCAAAGTTCTCCCGGAAAAACCTTCACCGTGCGGCAAATAAAAACAACCTGGAGCCGTTTAAGGCATAACAGCGACAGCAATGTGGAAATATTCGGGTTTCCGAAGCTACGGCTGAGTTTTACTTTTGAACAGCGATGAACATCCGTCGATTATGCTTATGCACTGCCCTCCTGCCCTCTGTGCTCTTAGGCCAGGATACTATTAACCGCATTGATCCAATCGGGGTTCAGGTAACTTATGAACCCAACCTTCGCGATGCACGGAAAATTGACCTCATCCCCGAAACAGAAAGACGGAAATTTGATATTCCGCGACTTACCTACACGATTTATCCTGTTCAGTGGGATGCGCGCAGGGTGGTGAAGGTACAGGCACCTTCCAAAATGAAGGTAAGTGGAGACAGCAGCGGAACAGCTAATTATGCCAAGGCTGGTTATGGACTGAATAACTTTAAGCACCTGGGCGTGTATTTGGCGAACAAACCCAATAATAAGTATAGTTATGGCATCAAGCTGCACCACCTGAGTGCCGATCAGAATAAGAGCAGCAGAGACTTCTCAGACAACAACATCCTGTTAAGCGGCAGCCGTTTTTTCAACCGAAGCAGTTTTACCGGACTGGTATCGTACGACCGAAATATGATTCGTTATTACGGCATGGATACCACCTTCACGGCAGAAGGCGTGGAAACCAAGAAAATTGCTGATGCATGGAGGTTCTCCAGCAAATATGAAAGCAAAGAACTGGGGAAAAAAGCTGGCTTTCATGCGGGTTTCTCCTTCAACCAGTTCGCCACAAATCTGAACCAAAGTGAAGCCGAAATCAGTGCAGATGCGGGTGTCCAAAAACACCTGAAACATGGTGCCCTGTTCGGTACTGTTGGTGTGCGATCCCTGAACATCAGCCAAGATACCCTGGAACAAAAGGTGTTTATTTTTGATGTCCGGCCATCATACACCTTTCAAAAGAAGAAAACAATGGTCAAGGTGGGCTTCAACGCCAGTTACCTTGCGGAAGGTGCCGCGCAGAATTTTTACATAAACCCAACAGTTTACGCAACTTATGAACTGATGCCCGATGCTGTTCATGTATTCGGAGGCATTTCAGGTGGGCTGGAAGCCAATTCTTTAAGTCGGATGAATGTGATGAATCCTTTCATTTACGACAGTGTAGAGATTCGCCAAACCTATGAAGGCTTCTCTGTTTATGGTGGCGCCAAAGGAAAAATCACCAACAACAGCGAATTCAAAATCACCCTTTCACACAGAAGCATGAACAATATGCCCCTGTTCATCAATTCGGGTGATTCTTTAAACAGTTTTATTCCTGTTTACGAAAGTGTGGGAATTACCCGATTGAATCCGGAACTGCGTTTTGGCATTGGCGAGCAATTCAAACTAGCCCTGAGCGCAAATTTAAATGCGTACACCCTAGAATCTGGTGGAAGAGCCTGGCAACTGCCCAATGCTGAATTCAACCTTAATGCAAGCTACCTTATCGGGAATAAATTGCGCATGGCTGCGCTTGTCACCGGCATGGGTTCGCGTTATCAACAGATTTACCTGAAGCAAAACAACCTGAAGGTGAAAGGTTTTCTGGATGCAAACATCATGGCAGATTATAAACTCAGTACGCATTTTCGTGTGTGGCTTACCCTGGCAAACATGACCAGCAATGCCTATCAATTCTGGTATCGCTATCCACGCTACGGTTTCACCGCACTTGGTGGCCTCGCCATTTCATTCTGATCACTTATCTTCGCAGTTGCGCATGAATGCTCATGAAAAATCCCTGATTTATTTTGTCGAAAAGCTGGTTCGGTGCCATGAGTGTGTGGTTGTACCTGGACTTGGAGGCTTTATTACCCGGGATCACAGCGCATCCCTGAATAGATTTAATGGTCAGCTGAAACCGCAGAGCAGAACCATCTTCTTCAATGATATACTGCGCCAGGATGATGGTATTCTGTTGCAAACCATAAGCAGCGAACTGGGAATCCCATATTCCGAAGCCCAAGAGTTTGTGCATGCAGCTGTACAGGATTTATTGCGTCGCTGTGCTTCTCATGAACAACAGGCTTTTGGCATCTTAGGTTCTTTTTACCTGAACCAACACGACAAACTTTTCTTCCTTCCGTCGGTCACCTTGAACCTTTCAGACGCCTCCTATGGACTGAAACCAGTGCCCTTGGAAGCGGTGGTAGAAACGCTGACCCAAGCAATCAGAAAACCCATTGCAACACAGGTAATATCAACCCCAACAACCGCTACAGCCGCAACAATTTCAATTGAGCCGGAAGCGGAATACGCAATCAAACGAACACAAGTATGGAAGGTGGCTGCTGCAGTTGCCATCCTGAGTTTGAGCACGGCGGCGGGAATTCGAATTACTCATTTCCTCCGGAAAGACCAGCAGCCCGCAGTAGCTGCTGCATCAATAAACCCGGAAGCTCCAAGTGCGCCGCTCAAAGAAGCAATAGCTGCAAAAGCTGTCCAACCTTTGATTGCTCCGAAATCGGTATCCAAAACAGAAGCGAAGCAATCCGCAGAAAAACAAGGATACTACAAGGTAATTGCAGCCTGTTTCATCACAGAAAAAGCTGCCATTGAAGAGTTGAAAAGGCTCGCCGCTCTTGGAATCAGCGCAAACATTGGACGACCTAACAGCAGTGCCCTATACCGGGTAATTGTAGGTGAAGCCACTACTCCGCAGGAAGCAGCAAATTTTGCGACTACCTTCACACGCGCCCACAAAATAAGAGCCAGGGTTGAACTGCTTCGTTTACCTTAATCAAACCAAAGGAATAAGTATACATGGAACTGGAACGGAAAAATGAGCTTGCGGCCATGGCCGGATCCATGAGCATCAGTGGTTTGTTAATCCTATTGCTGACCTTGATTGGTTTCACCACGCCCAACCCCCCTTTTCCTCAGGAACCCGGCGGATTGGAAATCAGCCTTGGTGAAGCCTATATGGGCGGGCCCGACGATGTGGCCGCGCGATTGGGTGGAGATTATAGCCCGGAACAAAGTGCTGCACCACTCACCGGTGGTGGTGATGATGTGCTCACTCAAGACGATCCAGAACCAACGGTTACACTCCCGCCAATCAACCCACCGCGGCGCGACAGACCCGCAGAGGTAGTGTCACATGATAAACCTCAGCCGGTGCAGCCTACTTCAGACCTTCCAAGTATCAATAGAAACAGAAATCGCGGCAACGGCCAGCAGGGAATGGAAAACGGCGATCCAAACGGGACAGGTTTGAATGGACGAGGTGATGGCGTACAACGAGGGAACCAAGGTGATCCGCAAGGAACCGGTGATGACCCTAATGGCGTGCGTGGTGGACTGATTGGAAACAGCACGTTCAGAGGAACACGGCCTTCCACCAACTTGCGCTCTCTAGGTGCCGATGGTGAAGGCAACATCATCGTACGCCTGAAAATAGATTGTAACGGGCAGGTTGTCGCCATCGAAGATACCGATGTTCGCGGAAGCACCTACAATGCTGTGGATCAGGATGAAATCGCAAGAATGCTGATCAGGAACCTTAAATTCACAGCCATTACCAACGGTGATTGTCCTCAGATTGGCCAAATTACCTTCCAGCTGAGAAGGGGTTACTAATCAAGGAATCATCCCAATTTTAGTAGCAACCTGCAGACAGTTTTTCTCTGCGCTATGGTCTTAAATTCATACCAAGAAGCCTTAAATTACTTGTACGGCAGACTTCCCGTTTTTCAGCATCAGGGAGCCAGTGCCTATAAAAAAGACATTACAAACACCATATTGCTGAGCGAAGCCCTTGGTAATCCTGAACGCCAATTCAAAAGTATTCACATCGGAGGTACCAATGGGAAGGGTTCGGTATCAAGTATGCTTGCGGCCGTGTGTATTCGTCACGGAATGAAAACCGGCCTGTACACCTCTCCGCATCTAAAAGATTTCAAGGAACGCATCAGGATAGATGGATTGATGATTGACGAATGGTATGTTTTGGACTTTGTCAATAAAACCATTCCATTAATTGAACGTATCAATCCCTCCTTTTTTGAACTCACCGTTGCCATGGCCTTTTCATGGTTTGCAGCGCAAAAGGTTGATATGGCCATTGTAGAAGTGGGACTGGGCGGAAGGTTAGATTCTACCAACATAATTACCCCGGAATTATCCGTAATCACAAATATTGGCTGGGATCATGCCGATTTACTGGGACCAAGTCTTACACATATTGCCGCTGAAAAAGCGGGAATCATCAAGCCCAATACCCCGGTGGTCATCGGAGAATGGGATGAAATAAGTGCTCCTCTGTTTCTGAAGAAAAGTAGCGATTGCAAGGCACCAATGCAGGTTGCTTCTGAAAACCCTGAATGGGCAGGTCGCACCTTCGAAGGCTCCCTGAAAGGCCGTTATCAGCAAAAAAATATGCGCACCGTTTGGGAAGCGGTACGGATGCTTCAAAAATCAGGCTGGCACTTGGATGATGAACAAGTGCAGCAAGCGTTGAATCAGGTTTCGGAACTCAGCGGATTGCGCGGTCGTTGGGACATCCTTCAGCAGGAAGGACCGCAAATTGTAGCCGACACAGCACATAACGAACCCGGACTGCGCGAGGTAATGCAACAAATCGAAAGTTGTTCCTATCAAACCTTACACATGGTTTTGGGATTTGTAAAGGAAAAGGACCTGGAACGGATTCTTCCCTTATTTCCTCAATACGCCCAGTACTATTTCTGTAAACCAAGTTTGGAGCGCGGTTTGGACGCCACTGTGTTGCAGGCACAATTTGGGGCCTCGGGGTTATTTGGGAAAGCTTACGCAAGTGTGGCAGAGGCGGTTCAGGCAGCCAAATCCAATGCCGGTTTGCAAGACTTCATCTATATTGGCGG
>JBEDND010000054.1:0-13006 GCA_041170785.1 Bacteroidota bacterium
GGCTCCGCTCATCCTGGAGGCGCAGGAACTGCTGCGGCGCTGGGAAGCCGGTGATGAAGCTGTGTTGCAGCTGTGGCGGACCATGAATGGATGGGTGTACGAAGGCTTCAACAGCACCTACGCCCGACTTGGGGTGAACTTCGACAAATACTATTACGAATCAGACACTTATACGCTCGGCAAAGACTTGATTCAGGAGGGTCTGGAACAAGGCGTATTCTACCGTAAAGACGATGGCAGCGTTTGGATTGACCTGAGTGCCGAAGGACTTGACCAAAAACTGGTGCTGCGCAGCGATGGCACCAGCGTGTACATTACCCAGGATATAGGAACCGCACAGCTCAAAGCCGATGAATTCGGCATCAGTTGGAGCATCTATGTGGTGGGCAATGAACAGGATTATCATTTCAAAGTGCTCAAGTGCATCATGGAGAAACTAGGCAAGCCCTATGCATCAGGCATTTACCACCTGAGCTACGGCATGGTGGATTTGCCCAGCGGCAAGATGAAAAGTCGTGAAGGCACCGTGGTGGATGCCGACGACCTGATTGCCGACATGGTGGACGCCGCCCGGCACAAAACAGAAGAGTTGGGCAAAACCGAAGGATTCAGTCCTGAGGCGCTGCAAGAACTGTATGAAACCCTGGGATTGGCAGCCCTGAAATTTTTTATACTGAAGGTTGACCCCAAAAAGCGGATGTTGTTCAATCCTGAAGAGAGTATCGACTTCCAGGGAGATACAGGGCCATTTGTGCAATACACCTATGCGCGTATCCGCTCCATGCAGCGCAACCTGAGCGAGGCAACCGAATTCCCTACGCAGATGCAGGCACTGCATCCTTTAGAGCGCAACATCATCCGCCATCTTTATGGCTTCCGGGATGCGGTGGCTGCCGCCGGAACACAAATGGATCCTTCCATCATTGCACAGTGGTGCATTGGCACAGCCCGGGCATTCAACCGCATGTACAACGAATTGCCCATCCTGAAGGATCCTGATGAACATACGCGCCGGCTCAGGCTTTGCATCATCCAGGCCACAGCCACAGCCATCCGGCAGGGAATGACCTTGTTGGGAATTCATTGTCCGGATCAGATGTAAGCTGCACTATTTACCCTTGAAGCGATACAAGGACAAATAAAATGAGCCGGTGGGGAACCGGCTCATTTCTTCATAACAAATGGAAATTTCAAGGGCGACTTTAGAATTGGGCTTAGTTCAGAAAAAGCCAACAATAATGTACCCAAAGAATGACTCTTTTCAGCCAATGTTCCTAAACAGTTGCTTCATGTTCTGGATAGCCCAAAACGCGACATAAGCGTTAAATACCAAGTCGCTTTAAAAGTTCCTCTTTCTTGCGCTTGGAAACTTCCACTTCGGAGCCATCGGCCATCAGGAGCAGACCTTTTCTGTCGAAGCTCCGCACAAAATTCAGGTTGATGATGTGCCGGTTGTGGATGCGCATGAATTCAGCGTCTTCCAACGTATCCTCGAAATCCCTGAGTGTTTTAGAAACAAGAATACGTCTTCCGTCTTCTAGGTGCACCCAAGTATAACGCCCATCGGACTCCAGGCGTAAAATTTCATTGCTGGTAACCACGGTATATCCTTGTGCATGTGCTAGGGCAATCCGCTTAGGTCCTTTACCGGTAAGTGTTTGGAACAACTCACGCAGGCTGCTCATCGGATCCTTTCGCATGATGCGCTCCTTTGCCCGATTCACCGCCATTTGCAATTCATTGATGTCAATGGGCTTTAGCAGGTAATCACAGGCCGACATGCGCAATGCGGTGATGGCATAGTCTGAGTATGCCGTCACGAAAATGACTTCAAATGGCGGTTCCTTGAACATCTTCAGCAATTCAAACCCATCCTTCCCCGGAAGGGAAATATCCAGGAACACCAAATCGGGTGCTTGTTCCATGACGATGCGATAGGCGCCATCTACATCTTCCGCATCTTCGGTAAATTCAATATCCTCACAGTACCGGGAAATAAAATGCTTCAGCAATTCCCTGCTGGCGCGCTCATCATCAACAACCAAAGCCCGCATCATCTCATCATTTGGTTATTGTTGGCGTCCTGATGCTGCTGGATGGGCAGATCAATGCGCACCAAAGTTCCCCGCCCCCCATTCAGGCTCAAATCTTGTATGCTGATGCGGATGTTTGTATGATAACTTCTATTCATCAAATCTATTCTGTTTTGGGTAAGACTTAGTCCTTCACTTTTATGCCCCATGGAATGGGTTTGGTTTTTTTTATTGCGCCTGGATTCGAGGATGCCAATTCCATTGTCTTCTACTTCGATACACATTTGGGACTTTCCGGTTTTCTTGATCCTGACAAACAATGTTCCCAGATTGTTTCTAAGGCTGCGGATGCCATGGTTGATGCCATTTTCCACGTATGGCTGAATCAACATGGAAGGAATGCTGATGTATTCCAAATCCAATGAAGCATCTACTTCGACGCGATAATCCATGCTGTTGCCAAAGCGCATACGTTCCAAATCCAGGTAACTGTTCAACAGTTGAATTTCTTCAGACAGGCTGATGAAATTGTTGGCAGACCCGTGAAAGGTTTGTCGGATCAATTGCGCAAACTGCGCTGTATAGTAGTTGGCTTCCTGTTCTCTTCCCTGCATGATGAAATTCTGAATGGCCGTGAGCACATTAAAAACGAAATGGGGATTCATCCTGCTTCTCAGCGCCTGCAATTCCAATGCGGCGAGCTTCTGGCTTTCTTCATTGGCCTTTTTGATTTTTTGTGCCGTGCGCCTAAACAGAAACACCAGCAATAACAACAAGCCGACCAAACCGGCTGCTGAAAGGAGCCATTGAATCAGGGTTTGCTGATACCAGGCCGGCTTGATAAAAAAACTTGCACCAACAGGAAAAGACACTTGGTTCCCGGAGCGCACCCGTACCTCAAATAAATATTGTCCGGGTTTCAGGTCATTGAAACTCACCTGATTGGCAGCTGTCTGAATCCAATGTGAATCCAGGGAAGGTATACGGTATTCATACACAAGCGGGTGGTCAGACAAAACGGCAATGGCGTTATGGTGGATGGTCAGGTCGTTTTCCTCAGAATTCAGTTCTTGCCAGCGCCCTGGCGGTATAAACACCCCATTCCTGCTGACCCCATAAATTTCTACCCCAAGTTCAGGTTCAGGTGGAGGCTCGTGCCTGTTGATAAGCACCAAGCCGCGATCGGTGAGCAGTTCGGGAATACCAGCTTGTCCGGTTCCATTGATGTCATAATAAATGCAGGATTGCAAGCCGTGCACTGCTCCATATTGCCTGATTTCCAGCGGATTGCACCCTCGATCCGGCATTTTAATGCGGCGCAATCCACTGTGACCGAGCACCCATAGGTACAGTCCATCCAAATACAGCCGCGTTAACTGCCGGTCGGAACTGATACTGGCTGTTGAGGTGGAAACCTGCTCCAGGCATCCGCTTTGCCACACAAACAAGCCATGGTTATTGGTAGCGATAAAAACCCTTCCAAAAGCGTCGCCGGTAATATCGGTAACGCGCGCCTGTCGCAACAATGAATCGGCGAATCCGGAAGCAGAATTGATGGCAGTTCCCAAGCCAATCACCCCGTTCAAACCGCCAATCCAAACGCGGTCATCCTTACTGCTCCAGATGCTTGTGGTTCTTCCATGATGCAGGGTATCCGTTTTCCCGGTGGCACTCAATACCCTGAAGGCAAATCGGTGCGTTGCCACATACACTGTATCACTACCATGCCAGTGTACATCTTTCAGGGTTCGAAACTGCCCGATCCTGCGGAGCCTGAGCGCTGCATCGAGGGTAAACAAGCCTTGATCTGAGGCAATCAGGCACTTATTTCCGGCCAATTTTAAACGCACCGGACGCGAAAGTTCAGGAAAATGACGCAGGAGCCGATAGTGTTCATCCAGCACAAAAAGCCCGTGGTATTCAGTACCGAAAAGATGTTTGGTGCCAAAACGCAGATGCGTGATGGCATCTTTGAATAAATCACTCTTGACAAACGGCAACCTGTGCGCAGGATACAGATACGCGCCATCGTTGAGCGTAGTTACCCAGAGGTTGCCCATGCGGTCATGATACAACTCATGTACTTCCTTGCCAGCGAGAAAGGAATACCCGGATACAAAAGCATCTTTCAGCAAATCATAAACTTTGCCTTCAGCGTTGTAGAGAAAAGGCTTTCCATCTTTGAAGAAATACTTGCGGGCCTCAATAGGTAATTTCTTGTATTGATGCAGCACCGGCTTTTGCTGTTGAAAACTGTATTCAACCAGGTATCCATCTTTTGAAATCGTAAAATGATGATTTCTATAGCTGAATTTCAATCGCTTGTGCAGTATCTGAAAATTGTTTCCACCCGGCAAAACCAAAGGAATCATTTCAGGAACCCGCGCTTTCGGCCGGAGGTAAATCAGAAATCCGGGGAGGTGAAATTCCACCGACCCATCGGCGTGTTTCACCACATCATTGATGAGGAAACTCTCCTGATTTCGCGGCATTTGTACCAGATAGCGATCTGAGGTTCCCGGCCTTACAACCAGAAACAGCCCGGAATCGTTCTTGAATGCAAACCAATGTTCATTCTTTTCATTCAAGAAATTATAATCGTATAAATCTGTTATAGAGAATCCGGCGGTCAGCTCAGAAACCAAGCGATTATTGACTTGTCCGTTCTCAATGCAGGCCGGCTTCATTCCAAAGCAGAGCACCCAAATTCTTCCTGCAGCATCTTCGAAAATGTGCAGGGCTTCATTGTCAGGCAAGCCATCGTCGATGTTGTATCTTTTAAATTCAAAACCATTCCAACGCACCGCCCCGCGGTCTGTAGCCATCCAGATGTATCCTTTGCTGTCCTGGCAAACCGAATAAACCTTGTTACCAGCCAGACCGTTGGCCTTAGTAAAATGCTGGTACAGGAAATCTTGCGCATTCAACCCTGCGCCAATCAGCGCAAACCCAAACACACAAGAAACTAATAGGATTTTTTTCACGCCCCGGCCTTATGCAATATAAACAGAAACAGGTTTCCAACAGAAGCGACATCATCAAAGGGAGGTCAACTGTATCATAATGCCTAAATTTGCAGCCTTCATGGAAGTGGCGGACAACGTACAAGACGCAATGACCTTTTCCGAGTTCAAAGGTGAGATCATTAACGATTTCAAAATTGCTTTTCAAAGCCGACAGGCCAGTCTGATTGGGCGAAAGGAAGTACTTACCGGCAAGGCCAAATTTGGCATTTTTGGCGACGGCAAGGAATTGGCACAAATTGCCATGGCTAAGGCCTTCCGACACGGTGATTTCCGCAGTGGATATTACAGGGATCAGACCTTCATGTTTGCCACCGGCATGAGCAACATTCGGGAGTTCTTTTCCCAGCTTTATGCGCATCCGGCCATCAATGCGGAGCCGGCATCTGCGGGAAGAAGCATGAACGGGCATTTCGGAACCCGGCTGTTGGATGAGGCGGGCAACTGGCTTCCACAAACCGAAACATTTAACTCTTCATCAGACATTTCACCTACGGGAAGTCAGATGCCCCGCTTGCTGGGACTTGCCCTGGCATCGAAAATATACCGTGCGCATGAAGGTTTGCGGGACCAAACACAATTCAGTCGCCAAGGCAATGAAGTAGCATTCGGCACCATTGGCAATGCCAGCACATCAGAAGGCATGTTTTGGGAAGTGATGAATGCGGCAGCCGTGATGCAAGTGCCCATGGCTCTTTCTGTATGGGATGATGGTTATGGAATTTCCGTACCCGCAAAATTTCAGACCGCCAAAGAGAACATCAGTGCATTGATGGCCGGATTCCAGACCAACAAGCAGGGCATTGGCATGGAGCTGTTTACCGCCAAAGGCTGGGATTATCCGGCTTTATGCGAAACCTATCGCGATGCCATTGCCAAGTGCAGAACAGCGCATACACCTGTATTGGTACACATCACTGAGATGACCCAACCGCAGGGGCACAGCACCAGTGGCAGCCATGAACGCTATAAAAGCAAAGAGCGTTTGGAGTGGGAACAGGAATATGACTGCATCCGCCAGTTCAAGCTTTGGATTGTGGCCAACAGCATTGCCACAGAAGCTGAGCTGAACGACCTTGAACAAACCTATGCTGCCGAAGTGCGTACTTGGCAAAAGGAAGCATGGAATGCCTTTCAGCAGGAAATAAAAAATGATGTTGAGGAATGTTGCAGCGCCATTGAGGCCAGCATCAGTCTGGTTTCTGATTCTGCTGCGCTTGAAGCCATCAATCAACGTCTTAAAGGACTTAATGAACCCCTGTTGAAAGATGTAGGAAATGCCATCAACGAAGCCCTCCGGGAAACCTTGTCAGAGCCGGAATTGCATCGTGCTCCGCTGTTGGCGTATTATGAGTTGTTTGTTGCCCAAAACACCGACAGGTATAGTTCAAACCTGCACAGCCAGTCTGTTGCCCGTGCCTTAAATGTGGCGGCCGAACCAGCGGTTTATGCTCCTGATGCTCCATTGAAAGACGGAAGGGAGATCCTTCAGGCATGCTTTGATGCGAACCTGGAACGCGACCCTCGTGTTTTTGCCTTCGGTGAAGATTTAGGCAAAATCGGGGATGTGAATCAGGGGTTTGCCGGACTTCAGGAGAAGTATGGTGAATTACGTGTAGGCGACCGTGGTATTCGCGAGGCCAGCATTATTGGCGAAGGCATTGGATGCGCCCTGCGCGGACTTCGTCCGATTGCCGAAATCCAATATTTGGACTACCTGCTTTACGCCTTGCAAATCATGAGCGACGACATTGCTACCCTGCAATACCGAACCAAAGGTGGACAAAAAGCCCCTGTAATCATCAGAACACGCGGGCACCGACTGGAAGGCATCTGGCACAGCGGATCTCCTATGGGCATGATTGTACATGCTGTTCGAGGGATGCATGTTTGTGTTCCGCGCAACATGACTCAAGCTGCAGGCATTTACAATACCCTATTGCACAGCGATGAACCCGCCTTGGTGGTTGAATGCCTGAATGGTTATCGTTTGAAAGAACCTATGCCTTCGAATATCGGCAGCTTTAAAGTTCCTTTGGGCCAGCCTGAGGTGATCAGGGAAGGCTCAGACCTTACGTTGGTCACTTATGGAAGCTGTTGCCGAATTGCCCTGGAAGCGGCTGAGCTCCTGTCCAAAAAAGGCATAGAAGTAGCCATCGTTGATGTGCAAACCTTGCTGCCCTTCGACCTAAACCATAGCATTGCCGCACACATACAGAAAACTAACCGCGTGTTGTTTCTCGATGAGGATGTGCCCGGAGGTGCCACTGCATATATGATGCAGCAGGTGCTGGAAGTTCAGGGTGCTTATCGCCATCTGGACAGTGCACCGGCCACACTCAGCGCTAAAGCGCATCGTCCTGCCTACGGCACCGACGGAGACTATTTCAGCAAACCCAGCGCAGACGATGTATTCCAGGCGGTGTACAACATCATGCATGAAGCTGCCCCGATGCGGTTCCCAGCGTTTCTCTGAACAGGCGTTTCAGCTAATCCAGCATAAAAAAGGCAACGTTGAAACGTTGCCTTTTTTTATGCTTCTCGATTCCCGGGAATCAATAATCGAACGTATAACCTGTTTCTACAGGATTCACACACATTACCGGAACATGCTCGCTTTCGTTTACCAGCTGCTGTGCGAGCGTACCGATGGTCATGCTCACGATGCTCGTTTCGGGTTGCGTCATAATCACGATTAAATCGGCTTCAATGGCATTGGCGTAGGTAAGCGTTTCAGAGGCAAAATTCTCGAAGATTTTGTCCTCGATTTCCTTACTCACAAAACGCACACCCTGCGCTGAAATCATGGATTCAACCTGTTGGATATTGGCCCTGATTTTCACCTTCAGGAATTCGTCGTTGCTGTTGTCGTAGATGATGTGGATGGTTGAATCAAACTTCTTTGCCACATGAATGGCCCAACCTACTTTTTGTTTTGATTCCAGAGAAAGGTCTATCGGCAATACAATCTTCTTATAACCGTCGCCAAAGGGCTTCGATTTAATCACGATGACAGGCACCTTAGAAAGTTGAATTACACGAGAAGCATTGGATCCGATGAATCGCTCCAAGCCACTTGCTCCGTTACTGCCCATCATGATGCTGTCGAAGTTGCCGTCATTGGCCACCTGAGCAATCACTTTATACACTTTACCACGCTCAATACGCTTGTGCAGTTTAAGTCCGGGATTATTCCTTTTAATGCCGTCAATAACTTTATCCAAACGGCTGTGGATCCCTTCTTCCATAAGGTCATTCTGACTTCCGGAGAAAATCGACTGAAAGAAATTTTCATCTATAATATGCAGCAGGGTGATTTCATTATTGTAAACCCTTGCGATGTTCACGGCGTGTTCCAGCGCGTTATTGGCGGTATCAGAAAAATCTACCGGCACCAGAATGTTGTTGTTGTTTGCTACGCGTATCATGGTTTTAAGACAAGGCGAATTTAGGCATTCGAGCCTGTACCTAAAGCACAAAAGGAGGCATAAAGGCCTCCTTTTGGTATGATTTTTTACAGTTAATTTAACGTAGATGATTGATTCTGTGCGTGCTGGTGTTTCCGTTCTGGTGCACCCGAATTAAATAAACTCCTTCGGCACAAGTACTCAGGTCAACTGTCGACAACATGGCTGATTCCAAGAATGTACGTGTTTGAAGAACACGGCCATTCATATCCATCACCTCAACCATTTTTTGACCATAGTCTGAACTCCATTCAATCTGAAGCTGGTCAAAGGCTGGGTTCGGGAATACGTGTACATCTGCAGGCACAACATCCGGGGCTGAACCTCCATTATTGCCAGACCTCAGACTGCTGATGGTGATGGTTTTGCAGAACGTAGCGCTGCAGGCTTTCGCCTGATCCCAAACGGTCAGGCAAATTTTATAAGTGCCGACAGACGAATACGATTTGCTGCCGGGTTTCGCGACATATGAGTACGTTGCATCGCCAAAATCCCATTTGTAGCTTACCGCGTTCGTAGAGCTTTTATTCGTCAAAAACACCTTTCCTTTCACGATGCTGTCCACAACGAAATATGCCTCAATTTTACATGGATTGCAGGCGGGGACCTGAATGGTTTTGCAAATCATAGTATCACAGGCGTTGCAGGTATCAAGAACCTTCATGCAAACGGTATAGGATTTTCCAGTTGTATAAGTTGCTGTCACCAAACGTCCGCCTGCCGAAGTGCCATTGCCAAGAGTCCAGCCGTACAAGCCACATGTTTGGGACTTACCTTCGAAGGTGATCTTATCGCAGTTGATGGTATAAGTGAAGTCAGGTGCAACCAAGTTACAGCAAGCACCTACAGTTATGGTTTTACAGATGGTGGTATCGCAGTTGTTGCAGGAATCCACAATCCGCACACAAACATTGTAGGTGCCTTTTTTGAACTTATGCAGGGCGCTCATGTCGCGCACCGGGGCTGTTCCGTCGCCCCAAACCCAGGTTACTTTGCGGCAACCACTGGTATTTTGGTCAGTATAACGCACCTTAAATGACGCATCACTGCAATCTTTCACAGCGTCTGGCCAAGTTACCGCAATGCCCATATTACAGTATTTCTTTGTTGAGTCACATCCAGGCACCACGATGGACTTACAAATCACCGTATCGCACTTATTGCATGAATCGAGCAAGTACAAGCACACCTGATACGTACCGGCTTTAGCGAATGTATAGCTGGTCATCCTGCTGTACATGAACTGTCCGCCGATGGCCCATTTGTATTTAACACAATTGCCCATTGGCGCTTCAAAATTGTACTTCAGGCAATTGGATTTATCAATGCCCCAACCGAATGACACGGGAATATTGCATCCTTTGGGAGCCGGAATGATTATTTTCTTACAAATACGCACCGAACAACGTCCGTTGGGATGTTTGATGGTCAGGCAAACTTCGTAGGTGCCCGGTTTGGAAAAATACTTCTGAGGATCTTTGGTATTGGCACCTGTTCCATCACCAAACGACCACAAGAAAGCAGCTCCTTTTTCGCTTGCGGTTCCGGTGAATTTAAAACCAGTAGTTCCCGGAATACCCTGGAATACAAAGTTGCCCCAGATGTTACAACGCTGTTCTACAACAACCTTTTTACAAATTTTCACGAAGCAGCGCGGGTCCTTCCCGTAAATGGTCACGCACACATTGTACACCCCGGGTTTCTTGTACTGCTTGTTCGGATTCTGGCCCTGCCCCTTTGTGCCATCACCAAAATCCCAAACATAACTTACACCATTCACACTGTTGGCGCTAAAGCCCACAATGCCATTCGGGTTTACCTTGAACGTATAATTTCCGCTGATGTTGCAGGGTTCTTTTCTACCGCACTGAATGGTTACCTTCTTGCAAACGGTTTCGGTACAAACCACATTTGTTACCGGGTTCTTCCAGGTTACCGTAACGCAAACCTGATAGGTACCATCTTTAAGGAATGCGTGCTTCACTCCTTTGCCGATTGCACTGCTCCCATTGCCAAAACTCCAGGAATAGCTTGCTCCCGACTGTGCAGATTTTGCTTCAAAAGTAACAGATCTGCAATCCGCTTTGAAGTTGAAATCCGGGTTTAACACGCATGATGAATCCTTCGCGCAGCCTTTGATTTCAACTGTTTTACAAATAATTGTATCACAAGAGCGGCAGCTGTCCGTCACCTTTAAACATACGGTGTATGTACCCGTAGTCGGATAAGCATAACTGATTTGCTGACCGGTGGCATAGGTACCATTACCTAAGCTCCACTTGTATTGAGGACAGGTGCGGGTATTGGACGCAAATCCGCTGGCAATGAGTGTTTTGCACTCTACTTTAAAAGTAAAGTTGGCCATTTCTGCACAACCTTTCTGGGTTTGCCCAAGGAGCGCCCCAGAGGGAAGCAGGTTTGCCGCAAATGTGAGCAACCATAACAAGGTTGCATTGTATATTTTTTTCATAGGGTACTTATTGACGGGTTTAGAACGTAGATGCCCGGGATAGGTTAATGTTTAAGCAGTTGGGCCCGAGAAAAGGAACCATCTTTACCCATGGCGGTAATCAAGTAGCGACCGGGGGCCATCCCTTTCATGTCAAGGACTGCGTGTATTCCTTCAATTTGTATAGGCACAGATACGGTTCTGCCCCATGCATCATAAACTGTCAGCGATGCTATTTCCGAATGTTGCTGCACCAATGCCATGTTCTGTGTTGGATTGGGGAAAACCTGCAGAAGGTTAATCTGTATGGGTTTTTCTGCAACCCAGGAACCCACATTTGAAGTCAGCATGCAGGAAACGGTATTGCTCAAAACACCGGGGGCCAAATCGAAGGCAACCCCGGCCCTGTTTTCGATAATTGTTCCCGCGGGGTTTCCACTCTTCAGGCCAAGATGCAACCCAAAAAATCCTTTGGACAAGGTGTATTCCGGATTGGCCTCTGCGTTTGGAGGCAGGTTAATGTTGTTGAATGTATAAATGAGGATGGCCTTACCTGGCAAGGATGGATCCAAGATCATCTTTCTGCTGAAAGGATGACTGGAACCTGACTCACGGATGTATGCGAGGTTGAGGGAAACATCAATCGTATCCGTAACCTGGACTTGAGAAACGGTATCTAATCCCTGATTCTCAAATCTGATTACGTATTCAATCACATTTTCATTATTGGGGAGATACGCCATGGTATCTCCTGGTTTCACCACAGGAAACTGGAGTTTTTCAACACTTACCGAAGGTTTGTCCGAAATAATTTGAGGAAGCGTATCGGTATTATCCTCTGGATTTTCATCGGGTGTTAGTCCGTTTGGCGTAACTACCGCCTTAAAGCCCAATTCATCGCCTATTTCAAATTTTTGTGAAGAAATCCAGGAAGCCATGTTCACTAAGAAGACCTCTCCGGGAGCCAATAAGGCAATATTCCAGGTAAACTTACCTGTATTGATGATATCAGGGGCTGGAGTTACCTGCAAATCACTTAGTTTCTTGTTGTACTCCAGTTCCAGTCGCGCTGATGAGCTTACCTGACCGGTATTCTCTACTTTAACGATGTACGCAGATGTTGCATCACGCTTCACCTTCCATCCATCACCTGATGTGATGTCCACGCGCACATCGCGGTAATGGCTTTCCTGTGTTAGTTGGGGAAAGTCAATTTGATAAATCCAAGGACTGTCTGTAAGGTTAAGCTGAACTTCTTGCGCGGTGATCCAACCCGCCTGAGGTTCGAGATTGAGTTTTATCTTGTTTCCTGCAGCCGTTTTGAATTCATAATAACCGTTTCCATCAGTAAACAGACTGCCAAGACCGGAAATATTCACCTTGCGGTTGGCCAAAGGTCGCTCTCCCGCTTCCTTGAAACCATTATTATTTACATCGTGATAAACATATCCGCTCACCTGAACTTTATCCGGTAGCAGCTTCACCAAGCCATAACCCATATTCTTTCCGAGCACCTTATTCAGGGTTCCTGAAAAATACAGTTCGTTTCTTGAGGCAGCAATCTGTACAAATTGATTAGGTGTTAGGATGGGGTGCGCAACCCAGTTTGGGCCTTCAAGCATGATGGTATTGATGACCATTTTGCTCCCTGTTTTGAAGAAGCGACCTACGGCATAGATTTTTCCTGAAGACTCGCAGAATCCATCAACCACACCAATACTGTCGAGCCCGTTCATGGACAATTTAAGGGCGGAAAGACCGTTCATCCTGGCTAAAATCATTCGGCCATTGGAATCAAGTCCACTGTACCAATAATCTCCTGCCACAGCGCACAACCTTCTTCCACTTTTCACGGGCGTATAGTACGTGGTAAACTGTGCACCATTGAAAAAAGCCAAACCTGGCGCTGTAGCACCATTTATTTTTCTGAATGTGCCGCATATGGCCAAATCTGACCCGCGAGAGGCCATTTGTACAATCGTACCGTCTGCGCCAGGAACCCCAGTGCCTACAGCACCCCATTCAGTGCCTGTA
>JBEDND010000055.1:0-9555 GCA_041170785.1 Bacteroidota bacterium
CCCCGGTAGTCTGATATACCCGACAAGAGCGGAGACAGGAACGCAATCAGCAGAAAAGAAGCAGAAACCGCGTATTCATAGATGGCCGTATTCTTTACCGGAACACCCAGAACATCAACCATGGCGGGTGTGGTTTGCTGGTAGTAAATGGGGAAGATTGCCGTGGCAATACACAGGGAAAAAACACTGTTGGCCCAATCGTACATGGCCCAGCCCCAAAGAGTGCGGGGTTGATTTTTTTCGAAGTTCATTGGCAGCACAAGTGACCGCCAAGATACATCAATCAGGCTGCCATTGTATTGCCTCTATGTTTTTTCCATTGCTCCTGAGCATCTTCCAGACTGATGTTCAGGGTTTTCTTTTTCATGCCCGGAGCTGCAAACATGAAGTCCATCATGATTACTTCACAAATACTGCGCAAACCGCGGGCGCCTAGCTTGTAGGCAAACGCCTGATCAACAATGAAATCGATGACTTCCGGAGCAATGTTCAGCTTAATTCCGTCCAGTTCAAAGAGGCGCACGTATTGTTTGATGAGTGCGTTCTTGGGTGCTGTAAGGATGCTTTTGAGGGTTTCCTTATCCAGTGATTCCATGGTGGTAAGGATGGGCAACCTTCCGATGATTTCAGGAATCAGTCCATAAGCACGCAAATCGGAAGGGCTGATGTTTTTGAGCAGTTGATCTTTTGCAGCTTCCGGATTGCCTTTAGATTCTTTCTTAAAGCCAACCTGTTGTTTGTTGATGCGCCGGGCAATGATTTTTTCAATGCCTTCGAACGCACCGCCGCAAATGAACAGGATGTTTGAAGTGTCGATCTTCACATATTTCTGGTCAGGATGCTTGCGCCCGCCTTCTGGGGCCACATGGGCAATGGTTCCTTCCAGAATTTTCAGAAGTCCTTGCTGTACACCTTCACCACTCACATCACGTGTGATGGAAGGATTGTCTGATTTACGCGAAATCTTGTCCACTTCGTCCAGGTAAATAATGCCTCTTTCGGCTTGCTTTGGGTCGTAGTTGGCTACCTGCAGGAGCCTGGATAAGATACTTTCGACGTCTTCTCCAACATAACCGGCTTCGGTAAGTACCGTTGCATCGGCGATGCAGAAGGGGACATTCAGGAATTTCGCGAGTGTTTTGGCCAAAAGGGTTTTCCCGGTCCCGGTTTCTCCGATCAGCAGGATGTTGCTTTTTTCGAGTTCAACCTCCTGCGTTCCAGATTGGTCCTGCAGGCGTTTGTAGTGGTTGTATACCGCAACAGCCATGGTTTTCTTGGCATCGTTTTGCCCGATGATGTACTGATCCAAATAATCGGTAATGGACTTCGGGCTTGGTATCTCCTGGATGGGCGTCTGTTTGGGGTCTTGAACCTGACCGTTATCAATGCCCAGTTCCTGTTCTACGATTTTAAAAGCCTGTTCTGCGCAGTTTTCGCAGATATGTCCTTCCAGACCGGAGATCAGCATCAGTGCTTCCGTCTTCTTTTTTCCGCAGAAGGAACAATGTGCTTCTTTCGTTTTCATTCCGCTAGCTAACAGCCGTAGGTTGAAATGGTTCTTTATTTCTTCGGATTACGTCCGAGCACTTCGTCAATCATGCCATATTCCTTGGCTTCGCTGGCTGTCATCCAGTGGTCACGATCGCTGTCTTTCTCCACCTGTTCAAACGGTTGCCCGCTGTGTTCACTGATGATGTTGTACAGTTCAGTTTTGAGTTTTGAAATTTCGCGGTAGGTGATCTCAATATCGGAAGCCTGCCCCTGTGCGCCACCCAGTGGCTGATGGATCATCACACGGCTGTGTTGCAATGCGCTGCGTTTGCCTTTTTCACCGGCACACATCAATACGGCTGCCATACTTGCGGCCATTCCTGTGCAAATGGTGGCCACGTCGCTGCTGATGTACTGCATGGTGTCGTAGATGCCCAATCCTGCATAAACAGAACCTCCGGGGCTGTTGATATAAATCTGAATGTCGCGGTTGGGGTTGGAGCTTTCCAAAAACAGCAATTGACCCATTACAATATTGCTTACCTCGTCATAAATAGGCACTCCCAGGAAAATAATCCGGTCCATCATCAGCCTGGAGAAAATGTCCATAGCTACGGCATTCATTTGACGTTCTTCGATGATGTTCGGTGTGAGGTTCACCACTCCGGGAACTACATCATTCATGTATTTGTCCACATAAATGCTGTTCAGGCCCAGGTGTTTTACAGCGTATTTTCTAAATTCTTGTCCGTGGTTCATAATTGTTGCAGTCATTAAACATCAATGGTGGTGTTTGTGTTCGTTCACATGGCTGAAATACTCCTCCACCGTCACTGGAACAATATTGAGTGAAATCATGCCACGGATGGCTTCAAAGGCTTTGCGTTGCACCACCCTGTCTGCCATGCGCCTTTTGAAGTCCTGATCTTTGAGCTGTTTCTCTGCATAATCTACAATCAGATTTCCGGCATTCATGAGGCCGTATTGCCTGTACAAATCGGCCACATATTCGTAGGCGGCACCGCGCAATTCATCTTCTTGAATCTGGATATTCTGGGCACTTGCTATTTTTTCAATCACCAGTTGTCTGCGCAACACGTCCCCTTCTTCAGCAAAACGTGCATCGATGTTTTCAGCATTGTAAGTATCCTGTTTGGTGCTTGTAAGCCAACGCTTCAGGAATGCTTCAGGAAGGTCGATTCTGTGTTTGCTGGTGAGCAAATGACTGATTTGATGATCCAGCCATAATTCGGCTTCGTTGGCATAATAGCGTTCCAGATTTTCTTTCACACGCTGCCTGTATTCTTCTTCGTTGGCAGGATAGTTTTCAGGGCCGTAAATCTCCTGATAATAAGCCTCGTTGAGTTCGGCGGGTTCACGACGTTTGATTTCGTTTACCTGTAATTGAAACTCCATGTTCAGGTCCTTTACCGCTTCTTCCTGTATGCCGAGTGTATTGCGGATTACGGTATCGTTGTTGTTGAACAGCTGGAAGATGTTCACCTTCATCACGGCACCTGGCTTCACCCCAAGGAGCTGTTGTTTCAAAGCCTCATCCTGGATCATGCCTGCGACCAGCGATGCCGGCTTATCCACCACGCCGCCCTCCATTACTTCACCTTTATCGTTCAGTTCGCTCAGGGTTCCGGAAATCATGTCTTCAGCTTCGGCCTGATCTACCTGGTTTAGCGTGCCCAGGCGGTTGCGCATATAGTTGATGTCCTTGTCTATTTCTTGGTCATCGACGGAAATTTGAAACAATTCCAGTACATCCTCTTTGCCGATGTTTAATTCAAAAGCCGGGGCCAAGCCCAAATCGAAGGGGAATACAAAATCTTTATCGGTTTCAGGATTAAACCGGGTAGCAACGCGTTCGCTGCTCAAAGGATAACCAAGGATGTCAATATTGTGCTCGCTGAGGTAGTTGTTCAGCGTATCGGAAGCCATGCGCTGCACTTCCTCTGCAAGGATGCTTTTTCCATAAAAACGTTTTACCATTTCAATGGGCGCTTTGCCGGGACGGAAGCCGCGGATGGCGATGGTTTTTTGCATTGAACGCAATTCTTTTTCAACCTGAGGCGCATAATCTTCCGCGCTCAATTCAATGGTCAATGTTGCGTTCAGATCGTCAATCTTTTCGTAATTAACTTTCACAGGACTTCAAAATTTGGCTGCAAAGGTACTGGTTTAAGCACGAAATAGGTGTGTCAGGATTGAAGACCTGATATTGTTCCCGGAGCGGAGGGGTTTCAATAAAATTGGGGTAAAATGATTCCTGTAAATTAAACCGCCAAAACTATTTCTTGCTGCATTTGTGGCCTGCTGAGGCAACCATACAAACCCTGAAACCGTTTCTAATTTAGCGTTTCCTGAGTGGAATTTTAAAGTGCGGACGGGGGGACTCGAACCCACACGCCTTGCGGCACCAGATCCTAAGTCTGGCTCGGCTACCAATTACGACACGTCCGCCTGAATAAAAGCAACAAGCAAAAATTCAGTATTGCAAAGATAGGGCGACGAAACTGGATCTGCATCATGCTGCAGAGAATAGCCTGCGGTGTCGCATTATATTTGTACAACCATGATTGTATTGACGCCCGAAGTTCAGAAAGCCGAGCAAGAGAAGCAGGAGATAGTGAAGCGTTATCGGGCTTTATTGCGCTCGGCAGGTGCGATAGGGAATGAACGTCGCAAGTTGATCCGGAATGCCTTTGAAGTAGCCTTGGAAGCCCATCGGGGCACGTACAGAAAGAGCGGAGAGCCATATATTTTTCATCCGTTGGCGGTGGCCCAAATTGCGGCACAGGAGCTTGGGTTGGGGCCCAATTCCATTGCATGTGCCCTGATGCATGACGTTGTTGAAGATTCTGATGTAACACTGGAAGATATTGAATTGCAGTTTGGGCCTAAAATTGCCCGGGTAATCAATGGTTTAACCAAGATTTCGGCCGTGCATTTTGAAGCCGGTCAAAGCGTACAAGCGGAAAATTTCCGCAAGATGTTGCTGACCATCAGTGACGATTTACGCGTAATTCTGGTGAAGTTGTGCGACCGGCTGCACAACATGCGCACCTTGGGCAGTATGTCCCACAGCAGTCAGTTGAAAATTTCATCTGAAACCTTATTCCTCTACGCGCCTTTGGCGCACAGACTGGGGTTGTATGCCATAAAAACGGAGTTGGAAGACCTTTCCATCAAATACACCGAATCAGAGAAGTATGAAGAAATTGCGCGGAAGCTGGCGGCTACAAAAACCCAGCGAAACAGATACATCAGGGAGTTTATTGAACCCTTGCGCGAAAAACTTGAATCAGCAGGGTTGAACATCTGCGAAATAAAAGGCCGGCCGAAATCCATTTACAGCATCCTGCAAAAAATGAAAAAGCAGGGTATTCCATTTGAGCAGGTTTATGATCAGTTTGCCATCCGCATTATCGTGAATTCGGATCCGCAGCACGAAAAAGAAGCCTGTTGGCGTGCTTTCAGCATCATCACCGATATCTATAAAACGCAGGCAGATAGACTCAGGGATTGGCTTACCACGCCCAAAGCCAATGGTTATGAGGCCCTACATACCACAGTGCTTGGACCGAAAGCGAAATGGGTAGAGGTTCAAATTCGCAGCAAACGCATGGACGACATTGCAGAACGCGGACTTGCGGCGCATTGGCGGTATAAGGCCAGCAGCAGCGCACAGTCCACACCTCAGGATGCAACCTTCGACAATTGGCTGGCCCGGGTGAAAGAAATGGTTGAAAATCGGGAACTGAACGCTTTAGAGTTTCTTGATGATTTTAAATTCAGCCTGCTGAGTGAGGAGATTTATGTGTTTACGCCCAAGGGCGATATCCGCAATTTGGCCAATAAAAGCACGGCGCTGGATTTTGCATTTGAAATACACAGCGATATAGGTGCCAAGTGCATCGGAGCCAAGGTGAATGGGAAGCTTGTTCCCATCAGTCATACCCTTAAAAACGGAGATTTGGTGGAAATCATCACATCCCAAAAGCAAAGGGTGCATGAAGACTGGCTGGATTTTGTGGTTACCGGAAAGGCCAAAGGGAAAATCCGCAACAGCCTTCGGGAAGAAAAGCGACAAAAGGCAGAAGAAGGTTTGGAACTGCTGCAACGCAAATTCAGGAATGCCAAAGTGCAATTCAACGACCAGATGGCTCAGCGGGTGATGCGCTACTTCCATCAAAAGTCATTGACAGATTTATACTACAACATTGCGCTGGGGAAAATCTCGAGAGAGAATCTGGAAGTGTCAAAGATTTTAGCACCCAAGGAAGATAAAAATTCAAACGAAGAGCTGATTCCCGCAAACAAAGAGGAAAGTACCATTCCTTATGTACCGCGCAAGAATGAAGAAATTATTGTTGGTGACGACCATGAGTTGAATTATTCATTGTCCAAATGCTGCAACCCCATCCCCGGTGATCCGATTTTTGGATTTGTAACCATTGGTGAGGGCGTGAAGATTCACCGCATCAATTGTCCCAATGCTATATCGCTGATGAGTAATTACGGGTACCGCATCATCAAAGCAGAATGGAAGGCCAAGTTTAATTTCGATAAAGCGTTTCTTGCGGGTGTCCGCATTTCCGGCATTGACGATGTAGGCGTGGTAAGCCGCATTACCGATTTGATTTCGAAAGAGTTGCAGGTAAACATGAAGTCCATCACCTTCAGCAGCCAGGCCGGCACCTTCGAAGGAACCATCATCTTGTATATTTACGATACCACGCATCTGAACGAACTTATACACAAGCTGGAATCTACCAACAAGCACATGACAGTTACGCGGATAGATCTGGCGTAAACCTTGCAGAAGCGGCCTCAAGCTTCTGCGTCTTCCCAATAGCGCAGTTCGCGTGTGCGTTCAAATACACTGCGCAGCATTTGTTCTTCGGCCTGTGAAAGATCCTTCTTTCGGCGTTCAAACACCCTGCGCACCGTTGCCAACGCTTGGTCGGGTTTATGGGTCACAAAGCCTGAAGCGCCGCCCCAGGCAAAGTCGGGGATGAAGTTACGGGGGAAGCCGGCCCCAAATACATTACAAGCTACGCCAACCACGGTGCCGGTATTAAACATGGTATTGATGCCACATTTGCTGTGGTCGCCCATAATCAATCCGCAGAATTGGAGGCCGGTTTTTTCGAAACGCTTGCTGCCGTAATGCCACAACTTCACTTCATCATAGTTGTTCTTCAGGTTGCTGTTGTTGCTGTCTGCGCCAAGATTACACCAGGTTCCGATGACGCTGTTCCCCAGAAATCCCTCGTGGGCTTTGTTGCTGTAGCCCAGCACTACCGAGTTGTTGATTTCACCGCCTATTTTACAATGTGGGCCTATGCTGGTACCGGTGTAAATGCGCGTTCCCATCTTCAATTGACTGTGCGCGCCCAGGCTGAACGGCCCGCGAATCAAACAGCCTTCCATCACTTCGCTGTCGGCATCCAGATACACCGGGCCTTCAGTGGTGTTGAAAATACTGCAGCTTGCCTTTGCGCCGGGTTCCAGGAATACCGGGTAGGAGCCAATCACTTTATTGCCGGGGTCTAGCGGAGCGCTTTCGCGTCCTTGGGTGATCCAGGCGAAGTCTGCTTTGATCTGTTCGGCATTGTACAAAAACAAATCCTGGGGCCGGCGGATCATGACCACCGGATGTTCGTGCGTGTGTTGGGTTTGGGGTTCACCGGACTTGCGCAGCAGGAGTGTTCCGTCGGCATGGAACAGGGCGTCACCCGCTTGCATTTTTGACATGGATTGAAGCAAGGCCGCATCGGGCAAGAGGCGTCCGTTGATTGACCAACTAGCGTGTTCTGTGTGTGTAAACAGGGCGCTCAGGTGCGGCACAGTTTCATAGGAAACGGCGCCGGCTCCAAGCAGCCGGGACCATTTTTCGGCGATACTCAGTATGCCCGTTCGCAAATCAGCTGCAGGTCGGGTGAGTGTCAACGGATACAGATCGCCGTGCAGGGCGTCGTCGAAAAAGTTGATGCCAATCATGATGCTGCAAATTAACCGATAAAGCCATGTTTCTTTTTCAGCTGGCGCTGTGGAAAAAAGAAAACCCCGCCGCAAGGCAGGGTTTCAGGATTTTTCTTTGGAAAAGCTTCAGCTCTTCTTACCGTAGCGCTTGTTGAATTTATCAATACGGCCGGCGGTATCTACAAGTTGCTGCTTACCTGTGTAGAATGGGTGTGACTTGCTGGAAATTTCCAGCTTGTACAAAGGATATTCGTTGCCGTCTTCCCATTTGATGGTTTCTTTGGTGTCCACACAAGAACGGGTAAGGAAGGCGTAATCCGCACTCATATCCTTAAAAACTACCATACGGTATGAGGAAGGATGGATGTCTTTTTTCATGACAGCTTGCTTTTTCGGGGGTGCAAATATAACCAAACTATGCCTCATTGCAAGTGAGGGAAAGAAATGAAGCGTGGATCGCAATACAAGGTGGTTGAAATCATCGGAATCTGCTTATGTTCGCAAGGGAATGAATAGTCAGCGTACCGACATCATGGGGCACCGGCAGATATTGCTCACGTTGGACCGCATCGCCCTGGAAATTTGTGAAAGACACCATGCTCATGGTTGTTTGTTGCTTGGCGGCATCGGCGAGCGAGGCTTTCTTTTGGCTTCATTGCTGGCACCAAGAATAGCCCGGCACCACAGCGCAGGAACAAATTTGTTCAGGGTAGATTTTGACCGGGTTGCCTTCGATGCTGCGCATATTGAATACACGCCAAAGCCGGTATTTAACGGGCAGCATGTGATTGTGGTGGACGACGTGCTGAATTCGGGCAAAACATTGGTTCATGTGATACAGCCTATTGTGGCGGCATGGCCGCTTTCGCTGGAAACAGTTTTTCTTGCGGAGCGCAGCTACCGCAGTTTCCCGGTGCGCGCCGATTACGTGGGTATTTCGCTGGCAACCACGCTTCAGGAACATGTGTTTTTTGCAGCAGGCGATCAAGACGACTTAAAACTCTACCTTCAATAATATTCGGACAATGAATGAAGAAACTGTGAAGCGCCAGGGTGCGCATCCCAAGGCTTTGCCTTATCTGTTCCTTACAGAAATGTGGGAGCGATTTGGCTATTACCTGATGTTGGGAATCTTTTCGCTGTACATGCTCGACAGCCAGCAAAATGGGGGAATGGGCTTTGCTCCTGAAGAGAAATCAGACATATACGGAACATACTTGGGTTTGGTGTATCTGACTCCGTTCCTTGGAGGTTTGCTTGCCGATCGTTTGCTGGGATACCGAACCTCTATTTTTATAGGTGGGTTGCTGATGGCCGCAGGTTACTTCGGTTTGTCGATGAAAGGTGAAACTACTTTTTACGTTTCCTTGCTGCTCATCATTCTCGGGAATGGCTTTTTCAAGCCCAATATATCGACGCTTCTAGGCAACCTCTACAATAAAGAAGAATACCGGGGCAATAAAGACAGCGGTTACAACATCTTTTACATGGGCATCAACATTGGTGCATTCGCCAGCAACTTCATCGCCGCTTACTTCCGAATCAATTACGGCTGGAGCTGGGCCTTTGCTGCTGCCGGTTTTGGCATGCTGCTGGGCTTGATGGTGTTCTACGCTGCTACCAAGCACATCCGCGAGGCCGATGTGATCAAACCTATGGAAGAAGGTGACATGAGTACCGGCCGGATTCTGCTGTTCACTTTGGTTCCCATGTTTGCTTTTGGCATTTTGGGTTACCTGATTCCCGGGAACTTATTGGGCACCGACAGCAATGACGCCTTCATCTTTGGATGTATTCCGGTGGTTTTGTTCTTTTTGTACCTGTACGCAAAAGCACGTCAGGAAGACAAGCGGCCCATCGGGGCGCTGCTGGCCGTATATGGCTGTTTGGTTGTGTTCTGGGCTGTGTTTCATCAGAATGGTGATGCCTTGACAGTTTGGGCAGAACAGCATACAGACAGAGTTCCGTCCGCAACGGTTGGGAAAACGCTAGAAGTGATGAAGCTCAACCAGGTTGTGCGCAACGATTCCATTGTTCGCCTGGATAAGGCTTCCTTTAAAAAGCATCAGA
>JBEDND010000056.1:0-7587 GCA_041170785.1 Bacteroidota bacterium
GCCTATGAAAGCAGCCGCAGCGCATTGGGAAAACAGCAAATCCGCAACTCAAACAACAAGTTTTTTTATGCTGGGGAAGATGAACGTGGCGGCTATCAGGCGCTTTCTTTCGCGCTGGGTGGAAACAAGCTTCCCTGGGAATATCATCCCGAACACCGCGACATCATAAAAGTGATGCTGCCCCAAACCCTTGCCCCCGGACAAAAGTTAGACATCCAAGTTGACTTCACCCTGAACATCCCCGGTCAATTTTCGCGTTTTGGCCACGACGGCAAGAGCTACCAAATCACCCAATGGTTTCCTAAACCCGCGGTGTTTGATGTGAATGGCTGGAATACTTTTCCATACCTCGACCAGGGTGAGTTTTACTACGAATACGGTCGCTATGATGTGCGCATCACCCTGCCTGCGTCCTATATTGTCGCCGCCACCGGTGTGCTTCAGGACAGCGTGCTCCGCAATCAAATGATGGCGCTGGCCGATGGAAAGCCCTGGACTGATGTTGAAGGAACCAATACCTGGCACTTCATTCAGGACAGCATCCATGATTTTGCCTGGTTTTGCGATACTCGTTTCCAGGCAAAACGCGCAGTATGCACGCTGCTTTCCGGTAAGAAGGTAGAAACCTGGGTGCTCACCGCAAACAGAAGGCCAAGCAGCCAAAGTCTGGAAGATTTGCGCGAAGCACTTACATATTATTCGCGCCGTGTGGGGGATTATCCTTATCAGGTTTGTACCGTGGTAGAAACGGCTTTGAAGAGCGGCGGCGGGATGGAATATCCCATGATCACCAATGTACAGTCGCTCACCCGCGATGTGATCGTACACGAGGTTGGTCACAACTGGTTTCAGGGCATGCTGGGTTCACAGGAACGGAATTACCCTTGGATGGACGAAGGCATCAACAGCTACTACGAACACCTGTGCGTGCGCTATTATCATCCGTCCAAAAAGAGCAATACGGCAAACCTGTTTGACCTTACTTCCGGAAGCAATCAACCTTTGTTGCTCAGTTTGCTGAATACCGGCAACTACCTGCCACCGGGCCTTCCTGCCGAAGCCTACGGAAACCTTTCCTATGCATCGATCATTTACGGCCACAGCCAGGCTTTGCTGAAACATCTGGAGGAATATCTGGGACGAAAGATGTTCGACTCCTGCATGAAAACCTACTTCCGTTCCTGGGCCTGGAAACACCCACTGCCCGGAAACATGCGCAGCGTTTTTGAACAGGTTAGCGGTAAAAACCTGGAATGGTGGTTCGAGTCGCTCATGAACAACAGCAGCAGCAATGACTACGCCATCTGCAAAGTACACCGGCGCCACAGCGATTCTTCCACCACAGTAACCGTGCGGAACCGCAAAGGTTTCAGCAGCCCGTTCCAGATTGCCACCATGAACGATGGCGCCGTGGTTCAGGCCGTTTGGAAGGATGGATTCACCGGCAAACAAAGTTTCAGCATTCCCGGGACGGGCGACCAAGTGCGCATAGATCCATACGGAAACACCTCCGAGTTGCGCCGCTACAACGATTTGTCGCGCATCACCGGACTGTTCCGCAAGGTGGAACTTCCTTCGATGAACCTGTTTTATGGCAGCTACAATCCGCAACGCCCCAAACTGTTTATCGCACCCGTGCCGCTGGCCTGGAACCATTACGACGGTTACATGCCCGGAATTGCCCTGTACAACAGCGCGTTTCCGGTGAAGCGAAATGCCTTCCTATTTGCCCCGCTGTACAGCGTGAACAGCAAAACCATCACCGGCTATGCCTGGCTGAAGAAACGCATGCCCGTCAACAACAAGCTTGTTAACTTGGTAGAGTTGGGCATCAAAGGTTCCAGGTTCAGTTACGCCCCCGGTGTTTCTGCCAATGCCATCAACCGGTACAACCGACTGAATCCTTATCTGGAAATTGGGCTCAATGGTTCTTCGCAAATCAGGCAGCACAAACGCAGCATTGTATTGGAAGGAACAAGAATTTTCAGCGAACGCACCCGCTACGCAATCATTGACAGCAACAACGTGTTTGATTTCACGTTCCCGGCCTATACGCGCGCACGCTACCTCATGGCCAGCTACCGCTTCCAAAACCTGGTCAGCCTGAATCCGGTGTTCGGGTTTGTAAACCTGGAATACGGCCGCAGCGACCGCAGCGTTGATGCCTACCTCAAAACTTCTGCATACTACCTGCGCACCATTCCCTTCCACAAAAAAGGAAAATCTTTTGTTTTTGCCCTCTTTGGTGGCGCACTGTTGTATGAAGAAAACATGCTGAACACCTCGCCGGAACACCTGTTGAACCTGTTCGGCAATCCCGGCAGCCGCGATTATATGTTCCGCCAAACCATGACCCGCCGCAATGAGCCCCTGCGCAACAGCTACAACATGCAGCTTCCGGATGTGGGCGGACTGCGCACCACAGCCATGCCAACGCTATCCAACAGCTTTGTGCTGGGCGTGAATACTGAAACTACGCTTCCCGGACCAATACCTCTTTCGGTGTACCTGGATGCCGGCGTGAACGGCAACACCGACAACAGCATGCAGGGCTATTATGTGGGCGGACTATGCTACAGCTTTCGTGTGTTTGGTCAGGATGTGTTTTCGCTGAACTTCCCGCTGATTCAATCGGCGGCGCTGCAACAGTATTATACAGACAACCTGTTGTCTGGTTATGGATACCGCATTTCTTGTAAATGGAACCTGAACCTGTTTCAACCTGCAGGCGTCATCCATAAAGTACTGGGCTTGTAACGCGCTGTCTATTGCGGCAACAGGTTGCGGAACTTTCGGTGGAATGGCAACAGGAGCAGGAACAAGATGCTGAGTACGCCGGCAGCCAAACCGATCAAATCGCCGTATCGCACAAACACGGTTTTTTCGCTGCGCAGTGTTACGGAAGCACGAAGGCTTCCCGCCTTCCACCAGCCTAAAGATGTGGTGATCTTGCCCTCCGGGTCAACTACTGCGCTGATGCCGGTATTGGCGCTGCGGATCAGCCAACGTCGGTTTTCTATGGCACGAACCCTGCCGTATGCCAGGTGTTGTTTGTGCCCGGAAGTGTTGTGCCACCAGCCATCGTTGGTAGCCACTGCCAGCATTTCCGCGCCACCACGGGTATAACCCGAACACCAGTCGCTGAATACCGATTCATAACAAATGCCCAATCCTACGCTCAACGCTTTATTACCCAAAACCCGGATGCTGTCGTCGTAACCCAGGCTGCCCGAGGTTCCGCCCAGGTCAATGGTAAGCGATTCCAGAAACCCGAAATACTCCTTGTAAGGCATGCGCTCCACACCCGGAACCAACTTGTTCTTGTGCATGATGCCAATATTCCTGCTGCTGTCCAGCCAAATGCCCGCGTTGAAATAATCCACCCAAAAATCAGGACTTGAGGTTGCTCTGGCCGTATGTGTTGGCGGCTTCATCCCCTGATACAAACGGCGGGTAAACGCTCCTGTCACGATGGTCAACTGCGGGTGTTTCTGCAGGAAACGGCGGCAAAGACGTACTTCTGCATCCAGTTCCAGGGCGTCTTCATCCAGCGGCCCGACCAAGGCTGTTTCGGGCAACAACAGCAGCTTGGTGTTTGGTGTCAGGGCCAACTCAGCACTGTCCAGCATTTCCTGGAGCAAATCCACCGGATCCGCGCTGAACTTTTCCACGTAGGGATCAAAGTTGGGCTGCAAAACCACGACTTCAATGTTTCTGGTGCCTGACCACGTTTTATCGCGCTCGTTTTGCAACAACAACAGGGAGCACAAGCCCGGAACCAGCAACATTAGGGCAGGAACCAGCCATCGGCGCAGGGTTGTTTTTTCTGCGGAAATCAGCGCCTGAAAAAAAAACAGGTTTACCAGCCAGACCCATAAGCTACCTCCGGAAACTCCGGTGATTTCGTACCATTGGATCCATGTGGTGGCATACGCCAGTCCGTGACCCAGATGCAACCACGGAAAGGCCAGCTGCCAATGCGCATGCAGGTATTCAAAACCAAGCCAGTACAACGGCAAGGCAATCATGGCCATACTTTTTCCCATAAAACGGCGCGTCATGCGGAATGACATCCACACAAAACTCATCAGGAGCGTATTGACCATAAACATGGCGATGCATCCGCCTGGACTGGCATACCAAACCCACCAGGTACACAATACGTTCCACAGCAACATGGAAGCAAACACCACCCCGAAAAAGCGGATGTGTTTACCCTGTGTTTGTTCCTCGGCAAGCAACAGCGGAACAAAAGCCACGAACAACGTAACGGGTACGGGCGATGGCGGCCAGCCCAAGAACAGCAGAAAGCCGCTGAGCAGGCCCAACAAGTAAGGGTTATTCAGTGTTTTCATCAGAAACAGCTATGCCAGAAGGTCCCACCACAACCACAAACTCGCCACGGGGTTCTTGTTTTCGGAAGTGCAACGACAACTCCTGTGCGCTTCCCTGCACTTGCTCCTCAAACTTTTTTGTCAACTCACGCGAAACAGAAACCGGTCTTTCCGGTGCCTGCGCATGTAGTTCGTCGAGCAGCTTCAAAAGCCGGTACGGACTTTCGTACAATACCAACGTATAGCCGGAATCCAGTAATTGTGTGAGGGTTTTTTGTCTTCCTTTTTTCTGTGGTAGAAATCCTCCAAACAGGAAGTTGCTCAGGGGAAATCCGCTTTGCACCAAGGCAGGAACGAAGGCTGTGGCGCCGGGTAAACACTCCAGTTTGATCCCTTGTTCGCGACAGGCGCGTGCCAGCAAAAATCCCGGGTCGGAAATTCCGGGTGTTCCAGCATCAGTAACCATGGCAAAGGAGGTTCCGGACTGCAGGCGCTGCATCACAGAGCCCAGCTTTCCATGTTCATTGTGTTGGTGAAAAGATTCCAACGGGGTTTCAACCCCGTAGTGTTGCAAGAGTTTTCCGCTGGTTCTGGTATCTTCGGCTAGTACCACATCTACTGCCTTCAACACCGCAACAGCACGAAAGGTGATGTCGCCAAGATTGCCTATCGGAGTTGGCACCAGATAAAGGGTTCCCTGGGTTGCACTCATGGTTTCGCAGCGCCTAAAATACCAGTTATGTCGATATTGAGAAATGACTTCAAACCAAAAACCAACACGCCCCAGCTGAGGATGGCCACCAACATCGCACGCACAATTCTGAACTTATGGTGCTCCATGGTCAGCGCCAGAATGCATCCCACGGGAATGCTGAGCAACACGGGCGTAAGGAAGGCGATACCCCACAATCCGCCAGAGGTTCGGATGCGCACCAAACGCCTGCTGGCTTTGGTAAATATGCGGCGGTTCTTCCTGCGTGCCAGCCATTGCTCCAGCAACCATTCTCCTCCGTATACATAAACAAAAACACCCAACATGGCGCCAGAACAGGTGATGGCTAAACCCAACCAAGGGTTCAGTCCCTGGGTTAAAAACACACTGGCTACTCCGAACATAAATTTGAACGGGCTCCAGAGAAACGCGATGAGGGCACCGATCCAAACTGGCATTGTGTTCAAAATTGCAGCCGCTGCGCGGGAATATCAAATGAAGCTGATAAAATACAGCAGCGTTCCGCCGGAATGTGGAACTTTGCAAAAACATGCGCCGCTTTTTCAGCATACTGCTGTTGCTTTCCGCCTCCTTTTTCGAGCTGTCTGCCCAGTTGGATATGGCCGCCTCCGAAAGCCCCGCCGATACAGGTTTGCGGATAAAACCCCGTGTTCAATCTTGGGAATCATACTTGCTGCAACCCAATAAGTTCCAAACACTGGACACTGCTTTAGACTTTGTCCATCGCTATGCACCGCTCACACAAACAGAACATGCCTGGCAGGATTTGGGTCATGCAGGTGCTCCTGCCAAAAACCTGCTTCCATCGGCCATCCAACCCGCCGGGCTGCGCAGCGGTTTTGATGCATACCGCATGTTGCTGCGTCCCAGCATGAACTTGGTATATAACGCCACTAACCCTTATTCACGTTTTCAATACACACAGGGAAGTCAGGGGCTCATCGGCCTTCAGGCCCTGCACACCCAAAATATTACGCCGGGATGGAATACCACCATCGACTACCACAGCCTGCAAAGTCAGGGTTTATACGAACACAGCAACCACAAACAAAGAAATATTCAGGCCGCCAGCCATTACGCATCTCCCAATGGCCGCTACCTGAACCGCATCACCACAACGTGGAACAGGTTTCAACGCAATGAACACTGGGGTTTGCGCGATACCGCCCGCCTGTTCAAAGAACAGCCTTCCATCTTCCTCCCAAGGAATGAAAGCGCCAACAGCAGCTACTTCCAAAGCCATCACGAAGTACATCAGCATTACAAACTGGCCGACTCTGGACGCTTATCCGGACTGAACCTGATCCACCGATTGCGTTATACTCGTGAACGCTTTGAATACGAAGACCGAACCAGTCCGGATTCCTTCTACGGACCAAACAACTACTACCAAATGCAAGGCTGCGCCGACAGCTTTTTCCTCAGGGAAGCGGCCATGGAAGCTGGATTCATGTTGCAACAGCAACAACAAACGAAACCATGGAACTTGTTGGTTCTGGGTGGCATCAGCCATATTCGCGCCGGTGCCTATCGTGCCGTGCCGGGAAACTATCATAATTCTTGGGTGAAAACCACCTTGTCTTACGGGCTTCCTGAAAACAAAGCCAGCAATGCCCAAGTGGATGCCATACAATACTTCAGCGGTTACAATGCCGGCGATTATCTGGTAGATGCGCGTGCAACACTGGTGAAAGAAAACCGCTTCAGCGGTTTTCAGTACGTGCTTCAGCGCAACCGTGCCGGCTTCACAGAACAGTTTTACTTCAGCAAACACTTTTCATGGAACAATGCGTTTAATCCTGTGCGCACCGCTGAGTGGCGCCTGCGGGCAGGTTTATCCTTGGCAAACCACCAGCTGGAGGTTTACTACCGCTACGGCACCGTGCGCGATCTGGTGTATATGAACAGCGCGCTTACCATGACGCAAGCCAAAGATGCCGTAAACTTTGGAGACCTGGCCATAAACACGCGTTCCACCTGGAAACATTGCTACCTGAACAACCACATCCACTTCATGGGCAGTTCGAACACAGCCGTTTTGCCCGTGCCTCAGTGGAGCGGAACACACAGCCTGGGATATAAAGGATTGTGGTTCAACGGAGTGCTTCGCATACGCGCCGGCGTTGACGTTTGGTGGTATAGCCGTTTCAACGGCTATGGATATCATCCCGCCACCGGCCGCTTTTATGTGCAACAAAACAAATTCGGCGCTTACCCCCTCGTTGATCTTTTCGTGAATGGTGAAGTGAAAAACCTTCAATTCTTTGTGAAAATGGAACACCTGAACCAAGGCTTGTATCCATCGCCAAACGAGGTTCCTTATTGGTCTGCGGCGGGTTACGCCTTCGAACCTCGACGGTTTAGGCTGGGCCTACGCTGGGGGTTTTTTAATTAATCCTAGCCGCAGCAATCCTCGGTGTTTTTGCTGAAGCATGCGCCTCAAACAATCTTTAAAGCATTGTGTTGTTCCTATGTCTGAAACCAAACACGGACTTATGAACAACATAAGCTACGGAAGGA
>JBEDND010000057.1:0-4832 GCA_041170785.1 Bacteroidota bacterium
GGGCAATACACGATGCGTTTTCCTGCCAGTTGCAGGCGCCAGCACAAGTCAATTTCTTCCATGTGCGCAAAGAAATGTTGATCGAATCCTCCGGCAGCGTGAAAGTCGGCAGCGCGGATGAACATGGCAGCGCCGGATGCCCAGAAGATATCGGCAGGCGCGTCATATTGCTGCTCTTGTGCTTCCAGCACATGAAAAACCCTGCCGCGGCAAAAAGGGTAACCATAACGGTCGATCCAGCCACCGGCAGCACCGGCATATTCAAAATGCGACTTCCGGTGGAAATCCAGAATGGCCGGCTGTATGGCGGCAACATTAGGATCGGTTGCAGCAAGCGCCACCATTGGTTCCAGCCAGTTCGACGTTACTTCTACATCGCTGTTCAGCAGCACGTAAAAATCTGCTTGCACCTGCCGAAGTACATGGTTATAGCCTCCGGCGTAACCCAGGTTTGTGCCCGTTTGCAGGATGCGTACTTCGGGAAATTTCTGCGCACAAACTGCTACACTGTCGTCGGTGCTGGCATTATCTGCAAGCACAATTTCCAAATTGGCATAGGTGCTTTCCAGCACCAGCGGCAGGAACCGCTCCAGCAAATGGCGGGTATTGTAATTCAGGACAACAACGGCAACCCTTGGATTCACGCGTCTATTTGTGAAATGGGACTGTAAGGTATGAAGACAAAATGTGCCCCTGCGATGGGACTGGCCAGCAGGAAGCACATGTAGTGCGCTGGGTCTTTGTAAGAAGACTTGAAGGCTTCGATGCGGTCGGTACTGATGAATCCCTGTTCGGCAAAAGCTTCCAGCGTGGAGGCGTTGATGTTGAAGTGAATTTCGTACTCTGAACGCTGGAATAAGGGTTCACCGATGCGAAGCGATTCGGCCGAGGCCAAAAAAACCGGATAATTGGTGAAACCTTCCCGGATCATATCTGCACTCACTTCCTTCAGGGCGTCTTTCACCAGCTGCAGATCTTCTTGCAATAAGCGCAGTTCCTGTTGAATCTGGGCTTCCACGGGCAAATCAGGGATGTGCGATGAGTGCTTTGAAGGTGCGGCTGCCCACTTCGTTCTGAACCTGAACCAGGTAATAGCCGTTGCGCCAAGTACTGGTATTGAGGTTTAACGGTCCGGATTTTACGCTGGTTTGGTACATCTGTTGCCCATTCATGTTGAACACACGCACCGAATAACTTCCGGAAACGGCGTCAATGCGCAGGACATCATGCGCAGGATTCGGACCATAGCGCAGCGCGGGCAGGTTGCGTACCTCTTTCACGGAAGCCGTTGGGCCAACAGCCACTTTTGCAGCAAAAATGCCACGGCCATGGGTGATGATGAACAGGGTTCCATCTTCACGCAACTTGATTTCCGGGATGTACACGTTGGGCACACGCGTTTCTTTAGACCAGGTGGCACCGCCATTGGTGGTGTAGTACAAGCCAAAGTCGGTAGCGGCGTACAGGATACTGTCAGGTTTATACGGGTCACACTGAACAAAATTCACGGGCAGGCTCGCCGGCAAATTGCCGGAAACATTTTCCCAAACAGGATTGGTCGTATTGGCTTTGCTTACCCTCCAGATGCGTGGTTGTGCGTTGATGTTGTTGAATGAAACGTACACCGTGTATTTATCCTTTGGATGTACAATGATGCACTTGAGCATGTCGTTGGTTACAGAGGAAGGTACGGTATTGCTCAGGTTCACTTCTCTGAAGAAACCCTTGGTGAGGATTGAATCTGCGCGATAGAAGGAAGCAGATGCCCCGCCGAAATACACGGTGGGATTCTTTTCGTTGGAAATACCGATGGCCTTTTGGTTGACCAGGCGCTTGGTGATTTTCTTCCAGCTGTCGCCACCGTCCTGGGTGAAATGAATACCTGCATTGGTGCGGTAGAACAACTGATATTGATCGGCCTTGTTCATCTGATAGGCATTGATGAAATCCACGCCTTCGATGGTAAAGCTGTCGCTGCTGATGCCGCTGATAAATTGTCCGGCCTGTTCGAAGTTGTCAATCCTGAAGATGCCGTCATTCTGGGTAGAACCATAAGCAATAGTTCCATCTTGCAATCCGATGTGGGCGTATGCGCCATCAGCACCGTACAACTTGGATGACAGCAAATTACCTCTCGTGAGGTGCGTACCATTGTCCTGTGTTCCACCAATCACTTTATCGCCACTCATCCCAAAACCGCCCGCATAAAACTGGGTGGTGCGGTAACCTCTGTTCAGGTCCACAGGGTTTGCGGAAGTTGCAGACCAACGGTGTCGCCACACGCCGCCGTCGCTGCCTACCAGATAATTATCCTGGTTTACACTCATCTTCGCCACCACATGATGGTCAGCATGCCCTGTCGGACTGTTGGACCAGGTGCTGCCTCCGTTGGTGGTGATGGCCATATTTACGCCTCCGGTAACCAAGCGGTTGCTGTCTGTGGGTGAACATCCCAACATCACACAAAAGTTCTGGTATCCACTTCCAATGGACGTAGGCACGGTTCTGCGGATCCAGGTTCGGCCACCATCAGAACTTTTCATGAATGCCGTAGCATTGCTGCTGAAGCTGGGGCCTTCGAACAGGGCATAAACCACTTTCGGGAACCGCTTGCAGTAATCTACTTCGATGCGACCATAGGCACCTTGTGCCGGAATATCGGCATCGCTGATTTGTTTGTATGTGCCCACTTTGCCGGCGCTGTCGCTGATGTAAATTCCTGTGCTGATGCGTGTAAACAACACCCGGCCATCCGGAAAACAAATGATGTCTGATGCGCGTGCATTGTTGTACACCAATTCCCAGCTTTTGCCTGCATTGACGCTGCGGTATAATCCTTTCTCGGTGCCTGCAAACAGGGTATTGGTATCGTTCAGGGAATGCTCCAGCACCCAAACCTCGTCCATTCCTGAAAGTCCTCTGCTGGAAGCAAGCTGCTGGAAGCTGCGTCCGCCGTCGGTGCTTTTGAAAATGCCGTCGCCGGGAACATCTACACCTGCTTCGCGTGCTTCGCCGGTGCCAAAATACATCACATCGGGATCGAACGGATTTTGTACCAGGCAGCTCACCAGCATGCTGCTTTGCTGATCGTTCAGGGGAACCCAGGAAGAACCTCCATTTTCAGAGCGCCATAGGCCGCCGGAAATTCCTCCGGCAAGTATGATGTTGTCGTTGCGGCGGTCAACCAGCAGCGCGCGGGTACGTCCACCCGTTTGCTGCGGACCCAACTCATAAACAGTATCAATGGGATTATTGCCGGTTCTCAGGCTCATCAGCCGCTGGTCCGCACGATGCCATGCAGCATGAAGCCAAGGTGGAATTACGCCATTGGCGTCCTTCTTTTCTTCAAACCATTGTTGGAAATAACCCGGATTGGTTCCCCGTTGGTAAGGTCGGGTCTTCATCAGTTGATGAACCTGGTTTCCAATAGAAATTACTGATGCCATCATCAGTATAAACCCTAAGTATGTGTATCCTTTACGCACGTTTTTTTTTACCGCCGTGCAATGGGCGCAGCGGACTTTCCACAAAGATAAACAAACTGCAAGCCGGCTTGGTGTTTCAGAAATGGCACAAACATGAAAAAAGCCATACCGGAATTCCCGATATGGCCTTTTGGGGAAACGTTGTTGAATTAAGCGCCTACCGAGCGACGAATAATATTCAGGGCTCCACCGGCCTTGAACCATTCAATCTGCTGGTCGTTGTAGCTGTGGTTTACCTGAATGGTATCGCTGCTTCCGTCGTCATGATGCAGTGCCAGTTGCAGGGGAACGCCTGGTGCAAAGCTGGTCAGTCCGATGATGTCGATGCTGTCGTTTTCGCGAATCTTGTCGTAATCCTCTTTGTTGGCAAAGGTGAGCGCCAGCATGCCTTGCTTCTTCAGGTTGGTTTCGTGGATGCGCGCGAAGCTCTTCACCAGCACGGCACGAACACCCAAATGACGGGGTTCCATCGCTGCGTGTTCGCGGCTGCTGCCTTCACCGTAGTTTTCATCACCAACTACAATGCTGCCAATGCCGGCGGCCTTGTATGCGCGTTGGGTAGCCGGAACAGCACCGTATTCGCCGGTTAGTTGATTCTTCACTTCATTGGCTTTTTCATTAAAGAAGTTTATGGCGCCAATCAATAAGTTATTTGAGATGTTGTCCAGGTGTCCACGGAACTTCAGCCAGGGTCCGGCCATGGAAATATGATCTGTGGTACATTTTCCTTTTGCCTTGATGAGCAGCTTCAAGCCTTTCAGGTCGGTGCCTTCCCAAGGAGCAAATGGATCGAGCAATTGCAGGCGGTTGCTGCTTGGGCTTACGGCTACATTTACGCCGCTGCCGTCGGCGGCAGGAGCTTGATAGCCAGGGTCTTCCACGGCAAAACCTTTGGACGGCAATTCATCGCCGCTCGGAGGATCAAGCTTCACCTGTTCACCGTTTTCATTGGTCAGGGTGTCGGTTAATGGATTAAAGGTTAGGTCGCCGGCAATGGCCAGAGCAGTCACCAATTCAGGGCTGGCGACAAATGCGAAGGTATTGGGGTTGCCATCGGCACGCTTCGCGAAGTTGCGGTTGAAACTGTGTACGATGGTGTTCTTTTCCTGCTTCTCAGCACCCATGCGGTCCCACATGCCGATGCAGGGTCCGCAGGCATTGGCAAACACGGTGGCGCCAATCTTGTCGAATACATCCAGGAATCCGTCGCGTTCGATGGTATAACGCACCTGTTCGCTGCCGGGTGTGATGGTGAATTCTGCCTTAGTTTTCAGGTTTTTGTCTGCAACCTGACGTGCCAGGCTTACCGCGCGGCTGATGTCTTCATAGCTTGAATTGGTACAGCTG
>JBEDND010000058.1:0-7410 GCA_041170785.1 Bacteroidota bacterium
GGCACAAAGCACCACACGCTACGTGCGCTGGCACTTCAAAACCAAGATGAGCGGTTATAATGTGGCCTTGGATGACGTAAAGGTGGACGCGGCCATTCCAACCGACAATCCGGAAATCAATGTGTTTTACAACGGCAAACAACTGTTGAACGGTGCAGAGATTTTTATTGGCAACACGGCCAAAACCAGCCTCAGCGTTCGCAACCGCAGCAACACAAAAACACTGAACATCAGCGGCTTGTCCAGCACCGGAGGCGATTCTTCCAATTTTAACTTAACCGGTGCGGCCTTCGTTGCACCAGGTGCAGATTCTACGTTCACCATCAATTTCCAGCCTTCAGCTCCTTTAGGCTCTAAGAAGTCAAGCGTGGTGCTTAAGAGCGATGATCCCGACAATGGCACCTTTGTCATTCGTGTTTACGGCGTGAACGGCGCCTTAGCCACCGAACCTACAGGCACACCTGCCGCGGTTACTTTTGACCAGGTTACCGCCTATAAAGTGCGTGCAACCATAGGCGCAGGAAGCAGCAACGCAGAGCGTTTCATCGTACTGGTGCTCAAAGGTGCTCCGGTAAGCGCCGCGCCTGTAGATGGAGTTACCTATGATAATGGTATGAGGATTGGCGCTGCGCGGGTGGCCTATATCGGCGCTCCAGGCAGCTTCCTCCTGGATCAGGTGGTGGCCAGCACTGACTATCATGTTGCCGTTTTTGGATTCAATGGCCGCGAGGGATTTGAAAATTACAACAGCAGCAATTCCGTTGGCAACCAAACCACGCCAGGCAAAACGCCGGCAGGGTATTACAGCAATATCGATGTGAATAAGAGCAGTTTCCCCAGAGACCTGCGCTCATTGATTCGTCCGCATACACAGATTTTCTACAGCAACTACGCGCCGGTATTTGGTGATTACATGCACGGATACGATACCACCGGCGGTCGTCGGGTGTTGACCTGTCACTACAGTGGATTCAAGGATGTTTACAATCCGCCTTTGCAATGGACACCCGGTACACCGTTTAGCCGTGAGCACGTGTATCCATACAGCTGGATGGGCATTTCCAACCAAGACTCCGCAAACTACAGCGACCTGCACATTCTGGTGCCTGTGCATCAGGACAGCGTGAATGCGGTGCGCAGCAACTTCCCTTTGAATGAGCTGAAGAGTGTGGTGGTGCGTTTCCGCGATGGGGCCTTTGGTTTGGACAGCAGCGGAAATCCCGCTTATGAACCACGCGATGAAGCCAAAGGGTTTGCCGCCCGTGCCATGTTCTACATTTGCGCTACGTACAACCGCAGCGGAGCCGTATTCAGCATTCCATCGCCTTTGGATCAGGCACTGAACCGTCAGAATCAATGGATCCTGAAGCGCTGGAACCGCATGTATCCGCCAACAAACTTTGAAATTGCACGCCATGAAATGGTTGCCGACCTTCAGAAAAATAGGAATCCCTTCGTGGACAACCCCGACTGGGCCTGCTATATTGATTTCAGCAGCATGACCTACACGGCCACTCCGCGAATTCCCTGTGAAGCACCCGAACAAGGTTCAGCCGTGCAGCAGATCAGCATCCGCGAAGCTGCGCTGGCGCCAAATCCGGCCCGCGAAGTGTTTACCCTGGATGCAAATTCCTTCACGTCTGCCAACCTCAAGCTGCGCATTTACGATGGCGGTGGAAGGCTGGTGCTGGAACAAAACTGCGCCAAAGGCATGATCAGCATTCCTTGCCGTGGCTGGGCCAAAGGCATTTACCTGCTCACCCTGGAAGGCGAAGCTGAAGGCAATTACCAGAAACTGGTGGTTGAATAAAATTCAAAACAGCAAGTACCCAAAAGAGCGGCCCACGGGTCGCTCTTTTTTTTGACTAACTATTAAAATTGTAGGTGTTGTGGCTGATGCGGAAGCACGGTTGCGCCTGCTGTAATTAGTATTCCCTGATGAGTATTTCCGTGGGAATGCCCAAGGCTGAATGCAACTTCCGGATCATGTCAACCGTGAGCTTTCGTTTTCGGTTCAATACTTCGCTCACCCTGCTTTTAAGCCCGATGACTTCTGCCAGATCTTTTTGCCTCAGCCCAAGTTGTTCCATACGGAATTTAATCGCTTCAATGGGGTCGGGAAGGTCTATGGGGAAATGTTCCTGCTCATACTTTTCAATGAGCAGGCTGAGCAATTCCAGTTCATCGGCATCCGCAGAATTCTTTTTCGCATCAAAAATCACTTCCAGACGCTTCAGCGCATCCTGATATGCTTCTTCGGTTTTAATCAACTTGTACTGCATCGTTCTAAATTTTGGCGGCATTGATTTCATCGTATGCGGCATGGGTTCCTATAAATCTTATCCAGATAATGGAGAAGTCGTAATTTATTTTCACAATAAGCCAATAGTGATTCCCTTTGATGTTGAAAACAACCCTGTTATCAGCAATGATACTTGCAGAAGGGTACGCTTTCTTCACGTCCTGTGGCGTTTTCCAGAGTGATTCTGCGGCTTCCTTATGCCATGTCTTGAGCGCCTCTTCACAGTCTTTGTGTTTTAACCAGAAAGATCTCAAAGTACTTTTTGCAATAATCCTCATAACCCAAAAACATGTTGCAAAGGTAGTAAAGAGTTCCCCGATCGGGAACAAGGTTCTGGTTTTTTTGCTTCGATTACAATCTGTTCGGTTTTCAGGTTCACTGTGAAGTAGTTTTGCCCTTCATGGCATCCGGCATCCGGCAACTGGCATCGCAAACCGCCATCTACGGTTTGAGCAGCATGGTCGGCAGGTTTATCAACTTCCTGCTCGTGCCGCTGTACACGGCGCGCCTGGCCGAAGTTTCGGATTACGGAGTGGTGAATGTGATGTTCAGCTATGCCTCCTTTCTGGCTGTGCTGTACACATACGGCATGGAAACGGCCTTCTTCAGCTTTGCCCGCGAGGAAGGGAAGGAGCAGAGTGCTTATGCCACGGCATTTCGTGCCATCCTGGTCAGTACCCTGTTGTTCACCTTGCCTGCCTTGCTGTTTGCCGAATCCATTGCTGATTTTATAGGTTATCCGGGTCATGCATTCTATATCCGCTGCTTTGCAGGAATACTGGCCGCTGATGCCTTGGCAGCACTGCCTTTTGCCAGGCTCAGACAAAAACAACAAGCCTTGCGCTTTGCCGGCATCCGGCTTACCGGCATTTTTGTGAACGTAGGACTGAACCTATGCTTCCTGATTGTTTTGCCGCAACTGTCAGACAGGGGCTGGATCAACGCCAACTTCGCTCAGACAGATCAACTGGTTGCCTACATATTCCTATCCAACCTGTTGGCCAGCCTGTGTATCTTCCTCCTGTTGTGGCCACAATGGAAACAGGCCTTTGGAGGTTATGACCGAGCGTTGCTGACTCGGATGCTGCATTACGCCTTACCCTTGGTTTGGGTTGGTTTGGCGGGAATGGTGAATGAAACCCTGGATCGTATTCTGTTGAAAAGCATGTTGCCTGCCCAGGAAGGCGATACCCAGGTGGGCATCTACGGCGCATTCTACAAACTGGCGATGGTGCTCACCATCTTCGTTCAGGCATTCCGATTTGCTGCCGAGCCGTTCTTCTTCTCCAGAAGCAAAGAAGACAATCCGCAGGAAACCTACGCCCGTGTGATGTCCATATTCATTTGGGTGGTTTGCGGGATGGCACTGGCAACCCTCTTGCTGCTGGATGTGTTGGCTCCCTTGCTGATCCGCAACGAAACATATTTCGAGGATCCACGTGGATTGGCGATCGTACCCATCCTGCTGGCCGCCAACCTGTGTCTGGGCATTTATTACAACCTGAGCATTTGGTATAAACTCACCGGACAAACCCGCATGGGTGCGCGTATTGCCCTGGGCGGAGCACTGCTTACCGTTGTGCTGAACCTGTTGTTCATTCCGCGTTGGGGGTTTGTAGCTTCCGCCTGGACCACCTTTGCCGTTTACCTGCTGATGATGTTGGCTTCGTATATCCTCGGACAGAAATATTATCCGGTGGCTTATCGAAAGGGTTCTGCGCTGTTGGCGGCAGGCGCTGCCTTGGCATTGTATCTGTTGTGGCATTCCTGGAACATCAGCCGGAGCGAGGAACCCGCCAAATGGTTGCTGACATTATTGGCCATGGGCACAGTGTACCTGTTGCTCATGTTAAAAACAGAATTATGGAACAAGAAACCCAACTGACCATCAAGGTAGTGAACAGCTCCGGCAATCCTTTGCCTGAACGGCAAACCGAACATGCCGCCGGGATGGATCTGCTGGCCTTTTTAACCGAAATATGCACACTGGAACCTGGCGCACGCATGCTTGTGCCCACCGGATTATTTCTGGAAATACCTGCCGGCTTCGAAGCGCAGGTAAGGCCGCGCAGCGGATTGGCCCTGAAATACGGAATAACGGTACTGAACAGCCCGGGAACCATTGACAGCGATTACAGGGGAGAAGTAAAAGTATTGCTCATCAACCACGGGAAAGATGCATTTGCCATTTCCAACGGCGACCGCATCGCGCAGCTGGTGGTTGCCAAACATGAACAGGTGCGCTGGAACCTTGCAGAAACCCTTGACCCAACCGAAAGAGGTTCAGGAGGATACGGTTCCACAGGTGTTTAGTAAAGCATACACTTAAGGCTGGGTTTAAGGTATCTTAACCTTAAAAGTCCGTTATTTGCAGGGTTAATCTTGCAGTAACAAATTATGAAGGTAATAGTGCCAATGGCGGGAATGGGGAAACGGATGCGTCCGCATACCCTCACCGTTCCCAAACCCTTACTGCCGGTAGCTGGAAAGCCTATCGTTCACTGGTTGATTGAAGACATCGCCCGTGTATGCCGTGACCGTATTGAAGAAGTAGCGTTTGTGATTGGCGACTTCGGTGCAGAAACAGAACAAAAGCTCCTGGATGTAGCCGAAAGCATTGGCGCGAAAGGAAAGATTTTCTATCAGGATGAACCTTTGGGTACTGCCCATGCAGTGCTTTGCGCCGAAGAATGCCTGGACGGTGAAGTGATTGTGGCTTTTGCCGATACCTTGTTTCGCGCCGATTTTGAACTCGACAAAACACGCGACGGCATCATCTGGGTGCATCGCGTTGAAGACCCGCGCATGTTTGGCGTGGTGAAAATTGATGAAGGAAACAACATCACCGATTTTGTGGAAAAACCCGCGGAATTTGTTTCCGATCTGGCCATCATCGGCATTTATTTCTTCCGCGATGGTGCCAACCTGAAGGCCGAATTGCGCTACCTGCTTGACAACAACATCCGCGAAAAGGGCGAGTACCAACTCACCAATGCGCTGGAAAATATGAAAAACAAAGGATTGCGTTTTGCCCCGGGAGCCGTTGAAGAATGGTGGGACTGTGGCAATAAAGACGCAACCGTGTTCACCAACCAACGCTTGCTGGCTACCAGAAAGGATCATTTTGCTGTGGACAAAAATCAGTACAACGGTGGTACCGAAATCATTGAACCCTGTTTCATCGGTGCCAATGTGCGCATCAAAGGAAGCCGCATTGGTCCCTATGTTTCCATTGGCGATAATACAGAACTGGAAAACTGTGTGGTGGACAACAGCATCATCCAGAGCAACAGTTCCATCCGCAACCTCAAATGCACCAACAGCATCATCGGGAACCATGTGCGCCTCGATGGAAATAGCCACGAATTGAGCATCGGGGATTATTCCACGCAGCATTAATCCATGAGGGCGGCCGCTGCCATATTGCCGCTCATTCTTGTCTCGCTGGGCTCATCCTGCGGGCTCTTCAAAAAGCCTGAGACAGCAACTGCCCGCACTTCACTTCAAGCCGATGGTTCAGAAGTTACTTTTACCAATGCCTACCTGCAGGCGGAAGCACAATTTTTGAGTGGCTCCGGTGATTTAGGATTGGCAGCTTTTGTGGCCCTGGAACGGGAGCAGCCCAACAACGATGCCGTGTTGTACCGAATAGCCAGCATCCACGCCAAGGCCAAACGAAACAGCGAAGCCTTGTTCTTCATCAAAAAAGCACGGAAACTGAATCCTCAGAACCGTTGGTATCGCGAGCTGGAGGCCGAAATTATGGAATCCCAGGGTTTATATGCGCAGGCCGCAGAAGTCTATGAACAGCTCATGCGCGAAATTCCCAATCGCTTCGCCCTGTTTCAGGAAGCATTGCGTTTGCAACTCCGCGCGGGCAATCGCGATAAGGCACTGCAGCTCATTGAACTGCGGGAAACTCAAGTTGGCCTCCGGCCATATACTACGGAAGAAAAAATTCGCTTGCTGAAGTCGGAAGGGCGTTATGTGGAAGCAGTGGAAGCCATGAAGAAACTGCGGGAAAAATACCCCGACCGAATGGCTTACGCCTTCCGGGAAGCTGAATTATGCATGGATGCGAATATGCCCGAACGCGCCATTCCACTCCTCACAGCTATTCTGAGTCAAAACCCGGCGAATGCCAAGGCTGAGTTATTGCTGCTGAACATCCGCCTGAACCGTGGCGAAACAAGCAATACCTACGATGCCATACTGCATTTGGCTGCAAGCACCGATCTGGAATTCGCCAGAAAGAAACAACTGCTGACCCTGTGGGGCAGAAACGTTCGTCTTTCCCCAGACAGCACCAGCCGCGTGCTCAACGCCTTGCAAGATGCTCATCCCGATGATGTGCTTGTGCTCGAATATTGTGGAGACCTGGCCTCAAAACGGCGTATGGACAGCCTGGCAGCGGCTTGTTACCTGCAGATGATTCAGAATGTTGCGCTTCTTCAGGAAGGCACTGCCTTCCGCGCTTATGAAAAAACAATTCTGGCTTTGCAGTGGACAGCAGACTGGAATAACTTGTCTGAAACCGCCGCTGACATGGTTTCTTTATTTCCCGTCAGTGCCGTGGCACATTATTGGGTGGCTTACGCCGCCTTTCAGCAGCAAAAGCTTGATATAGCCCTTGAATCTGCAAGCTATGGCGCAGGCATCGCCTATGAACGAAACGACCGCCTGGCGCTGAGTGCGCTCCAGCAACGTATTCTTTGTGCTCAGGGGAAATTGGATGAAGCCTTCAGCCTGGCAAACACGAACATGTTGCAATGGCCCAAAGTACCTTGGGCAGAGGCCCAGCTTGCCTATGTGCTGGCCTTGCAGGGAAAGACTGCTGAAGCGGAACAAAGGGCGCTTGAGGCTGCGGCAAATCCGGGTACCGATGTAGAAGCCGTGCAGGTACTCTTGGGATGGGTATTGTTTTATGCTGATAAACCCGAGGGTGCAATCAACGTTTGGCTGGCACTCAATACTCCTGAAACCAAAGAACCGCAGCTTTTGGAAGCACTGGGCGATGCCTTCAATCAACTGAACCAAAAAACACAGGCAAAAAAATACTGGCTGCAGGCACTAAAGGCCGGGGCCGATGCCGTTAAACTCAATAAGAA
>JBEDND010000059.1:0-6855 GCA_041170785.1 Bacteroidota bacterium
ATATTGTGCCTGGTACTTTCCTTCAATGAGGGAACGTGTGCGTCGAATGACGTTGGTATTGAACGCTCCACACAATCCACGATCACTGGAAATAACGACCAGCAATACTTTCTCGGCAGCATTGCCGGAAAAATACCTAGCCAGTGTTTCATCCTCAACAGAATCTTCCAGATTGGCCATTACTTCCTTCAACTTGGCTGCGTAGGGGCGCATGCGGACGATACCGTCTGTTGCCCTGCGCAACTTCGTGGCAGAAACCAATTTCATTGCTTTGGTAATCTGTTGCGTAGAAATTGTGGAGGATATGCGGCTTCGAATTTCCTTCAGGTTGGCCATGGGTCTTCTTTAGGCTGTGGCGAAACTTTTTGCTACTTCTTTGCAGGCTGATTCCAGCACCGAAGTAATGCTGTCGTCAATTTTACCTGCCTTGATTTGGTCAAGCACATCGCGATGCTTGGCGTCCAGATATTCGAGGTATTGTTGTTCGAATTCGCGCACGCGATTCACGGGGATGCTTCTGAGCAAGCCGTTGGTACCGCAATAGATGATGGCCACCTGCTTTTCAACGGATACCGGTGAAAACTGACCTTGTTTCAGCACTTCCACGTTACGAGAACCTTTATCGAGTACTGCTTTTGTAGCAGCGTCAAGGTCAGATCCGAATTTCGCAAATGCTTCCAATTCACGGTATTGTGCCTGATCGAGTTTCAGGGTACCTGCAACTTTTTTCATGGATTTGATTTGCGCGTTACCACCTACGCGGCTTACCGAAATACCTACGTTGATCGCAGGGCGAACACCAGAGTTGAACAGGTTCGACTCGAGGAATATCTGACCGTCGGTAATGGAAATTACGTTGGTAGGGATGTATGCTGATACGTCACCGGCCTGCGTTTCGATGATGGGCAGTGCGGTAAGGGAACCTCCACCCTTTACTTTATCGCGCAGGTTTTCAGGTAAATCGTTCATACCGCGTGTGATTTCGTCGCTGGCATTGAGCTTACAAGCCCGCTCGAGCAACCTGCTGTGCAGGTAGAATACGTCACCGGGATAAGCTTCGCGTCCTGGAGGACGACGCAGCAACAGCGACACTTCACGGTATGCCACAGCCTGCTTGGACAAGTCATCATAAACAACCAGTGCAGCATGGCCCTGGTCGCGGAAGAATTCACCTACAGCAGCTCCAGACATTGGCGCAAAGAACTGCAGCGGTGCAGCTGCGCTGGCAGGAGCAGAAACAACCACAGTATAGGCCATGGCGCCGTGTTCTTCCAAAGATTTAACTACCTGCTTTACGGTTGATTCTTTCTGACCGCAGGCAACATAGATGCAGTAAACGGGCTTACCCGCGTCAAAGTTTTGGCGCTGGTTGATGATGGTATCAATGGCCACAGCAGTTTTACCCGTCTGACGATCACCGATGATCAATTCCCTTTGGCCACGGCCAATAGGAATCATGGCGTCGATTGCCTTGATACCGGTTTGCAATGGCTCTTTTACGGGTTCGCGGTACAATACGCCAGGAGCTTTGCGTTCCAGCGGCATTTCATACACGTCACCTTCAATCGGACCTTTTCCGTCAACGGGTTCGCCAAGCGTATTTACAACACGTCCGAGCATGCCGAAGCCAACGGGAACGGATGCGATTTTGCGGGTACGGCGAACAATATCACCTTCTTTTACCGCGGTGCTGCTGCCGAGCAATACGGCACCAACATTATCTTCTTCCAAGTTCAATACCACGGCACGAATACCGTTTTCAAATTCCACGAGCTCACCGCTTTGAACGCTGGTAAGGCCATAGATGCGGGCGATGCCGTCACCTACCTGCAGCACGGTACCTACTTCTTCAAGGTTGGTACCGGCACTGAAGCCAGAAATTTGTTCTTTGAGAATGGCTGAAACCTCGTCTGGTCTGATCTGTGCCATGTTATGCTATGTTTAGTTCTTTTTTAAGTTTATTGATTTGGTTGTGAATGCTGGTGTCATAAATCCGGTCTTTAAAACGGATAATCACACCCCCGATGATGGAAGGATCTTTCTTCACGATCAGTTCCACATTCTGCGCACCGGTTTGTTTTTTAACAAATGCTGTTACTGTGTTCAGTGCATCTGCATCCAACGCTGTTGCAGCCGTTACTGTTGCCTCAACAATTCCTTTTTGTTGGTTGAATTCAGCCAAAAAAGCTGCGGCAATTTCAGGCAACATCATTTCCCTGTTTTTAGCCAGGGCGAGTTTGAAAATTTCTTTGGAGTTGTTGTGAAAGTCTTTACACACAGCTTCCAGCGCATTTGCTTTCACATCTTTGGGAATAACGGGGCTGTTGAGAAACGCTCTGAATTCACGATGCGCATGACTCAAAGACACCAGATCCTTCATATCTCCGGCCACAGCTTCATCATGTCCACCTTCAACGGCTCTCAGATACAATGCATGGGCGTACCTTGAAGCGATTCTGTAGTTCGACATAGCTGTTAAGAAGCGCTAGATGAATCCTGTTTCCCCAGTTTGCTCAAATGATCGTTGATGATGGCACGTTGTTCTTCATTGTCTTCCATGCGCTTACCCACGAGCTTACCCGCGATTTCCAGGGAAAACCCTGCAACCTGTTGTTTGAGCTCATTTATGGCTGCACCTTTCTGACGGTCAATTTCCAACTGTGCTTTCTCGATCATCTTTCGTGCTTCGTCGTCTGCTATTTTCTTGGCATCACTGATCATTTTCTCCTTGATGTCACGGGCTTCGCGCAGAATTTTGTCGCGCTCCAGCCTGGCTTCCGCCAGCAACACCTCATTTTGATCCTTCAGTTCAGAAATTTCCAAACGCGCTTTTTCGGCGCTCTTCAACGCTGCATCAATGGACTCCTCTCGTTCCTTGATCAGGTTGAGGATTGGTTTCCAGGCAAGACGCCCAAGCAAAAACACCACAGCCAAAAAGGCTATTGATGTCCATATAATGGTTCCTAATCCGGCTGATAACATGTTTTTTCTTTTTCAATGGTTAAGAAAAGGAGCCGGTTGCAAGCACCGGCTCCTGAAATTTCATTAACCCAGTACTACGAGCAGACAAACGATTACTGCAAACAGGGCAACACCTTCGATCAACGCCGCGGCAACAATCATGTTGGCGCGAATGTCGCCTGTTGCTTCAGGCTGACGTGCGATGCTTTCGAGTGCTGAACCGCCGATACGGCCAATACCGATACCTGCGCCTACTGCTGCAATACCTGCTCCGATTCCGGCATAACCGGCTGCGGCAGCTTCAAGAAGAATGGTTAACATTTCCATGTTTTATAGTTGATGGTTTGGTTTTTAATGATGATGGGGTTCTTCTACCGCACTGCCAAAATAGATGGCCGCAAGTAAGGTAAATACATACGCCTGAAGGAAGGCAACCAGCAGTTCAATCACGTTCATGAACACCATGAACAACAAAGAACCCACGCCTACTCCGTAACCTGCTCCTGCGCTTTGTTGTCCGAAGATAAAGATCAGGCTTACGAAGGAAAGAATAATGATGTGCCCTGCAGTGATGTTCGCAGTCAAACGAATCATCAATACCGCAGGCTTGATGAAAATACCCAAGATTTCAATGGGAACCAATATAAACTTAATGGGAACAGGCACTCCATGGGGCCAAAGGATGTGTACCCAATAATTTTTGTTTCCGTTCAGTGTGGTGATGATAAACACTACAGTGGCGAGGACCAAGGTTACACCGAGCGTGCCCATGACGTTGAACCCTCCGAGTAAGGGAATCAGTCCGAGGATATTCGCCATCCAGATAAAGAAGAAGGAACTCAGCAGGAATGGCATGAATTTATCCGCCTTCTTCGCCCCGATACTGGGCACCGCAACCTCATCGCGGATGAACAGAATCAGTGGCTCCATAAACGACTGCAAACCTTTGGGTGCCATACCCCTGCGCTTTTTGTAAGAAGAAGCAACAGCCAGAAACATGATGATGACCAAAGCACCGGCTAGGAATAATCCCACCACGCTTTTGGTGATGGATAAATCCAATGGTTTGGCATTCGCCGGATGACCGTGCGCGTCGAGTGTCAGTCCACCTGAGGCGTTTGCTTCATATATCTGTTCATGGAACATAATGAATCCATCATGCTCCATATAGTGTTCGTGACTGCTGTCAATTGTTTTCTGATTGTGGTAGAAGTGTGCACTGCTGAACATCTTCCAGCCGGAGTTGGTTTTCAGGATGATGGGCAGGTAAAGGCTATAATGCTTTTCATCCGCGGTGCCTTCATTCAGGGTAAAGAAATGAATCTCGTGTGCATCCGAAATGTGGTGCATGATCATCTCCCCCGCATTGAATGATTTTTTCGTTGCAGCATGTGCGCTGTCTGATCCGGTTTGAGTCGAAGCCATCAGGCTGTTGAAACCAACAAAAGCGGTCAAAAACGCGCAAAATGCAGTTTTGACGATAAAATCTGAAAGAGACTTAGTTGCGGAAACCCTAGTTTTTTCGGCCATCTTCTGAAACGGGCGTTTCTTTTAAATCGGGGCGCAAGTTAGGAAGGATTGCAACAATTTCAAAAAAGGTGAACACGAAGTAACAAATAAAAAAAACTGCCACAAATGTGAAGTCTGGTTTTCCTTTTCTCAGTACCACAACAATGATGAATACAATGGACATCATCATGCGGAACAAATTGTTCAGCATCAGGAAGCGCACGTGGTTCTTGGGATCCTTCACGAACCTCAGGTTCATGCGATGGGTGAACAGCGTGAGGGCCCATAGAAAAAATACGGACAGCCACCATGTTGGGTCAGGTGTTTGTTGCGCGAAGGCTGCATACAAACCCAAACAAGATGCCAATACCAAAGCCAGAACGGTAATCTTCACAACAAACGTCATGCGCTTCATGCTGCAAGATTAAGCCTACAATTTTGAAATGAAGCGGTACAGGGCAAAAATCACCCCGCTAAGTGCTGATAATAAGGTGTAGAGTGGGAAATCGGGAGGATAAGTCCGATCCAGCCAGCGCCCCAAGAAAACAGCAAGCAGTATGATGGTGGCCATTTCCACCGCCATGCCCGCATATTCCAGGAAACGTTCAGGCTTCTGCAGCCGACGGTTGGGCTGTTTTGACATGAGCGGCGTGTTTCACATGGTCAGAACTTGCCGCACTCATGGAACACATGCCATTAAACTGAGCGCCACTTTCAATAATGATTTTCTCTGTGGAAATGTCTCCGTCAATGCGCGCCGAAGCCTTCAACAACAGTGTTTCAGCTACGGAAATATTCCCTTTGAGTCTTCCGGCAATGGTGGCATGACGGGCATGAATGTTCCCTTCAACGGTGCTTGCTTCACCAATAACCAATCTTGATTTTGCCTGAATATTCCCTTCGATATCTCCATCAATGCGGATGTCGCCTTCGGAAATCAAATCTCCTGTTATCGAAGTCCCGGAACCAATGATGTTCAGCAAACCCGGAGTTGATTGCTCTGTGTTTTCCTTATTCTTATTGAACATTAGCAATGCGCTTGAAGTGGTCAAAGGTAAAAAAGAATGATCATTAAATGTGAATTACTTTTTTGTGGCGGGTGGAGTCATACGGGAAGAGTCCCAAATTTCCTCCCCACCATTAATGATGATTCTCAAGGCCTCCTGTTTTTCCAAACCGGCCTTTTGTTGCCTGGTAAGCTCCTCCACTTCCTGGGTAAGTTCAATAATGGCCGCATTGTCGCTCACCTTTCCGTAACCGGGTACCAATTGCCGTACCGGCGTGTATGCAATCAAGGCAAAAATGATCAGGGTGAACAGCATCAACGAGGAACTGGCAAGCATCAACACGTTCATGGGGGTAAGGCGAATGGAAAAAACTTCCGCGAAAGAACCATCGTTTATCAGTACCAAACGGTATTTGTTCTTTAATTTCTTGAGTATTTTCTGTTTTTTTGAATCCATTTCCCTTTGGGGCAATAAAGAAAACCGTTCGAAGTTAAAGGATTTTACCACTATCCATGTCGCATTGTTCCCTCAGGGGTCTATTTTTTCTCTTGCTGCTGTTTCTGGCATCATGTAAAACCAGTGAAAGCTGGCTTCCCAGGCAATGGCACAATACCATAGCGCATTACAACACCTATTTCAACGCAAGGGAAAAGCTGCGCTCCACGGAGAAAACATCCAGAGAAGGATTTACCGACCGCTTCGACAAAGTGCTGGAAATCTATAATTACGGCGACGAAGCTTCTTTGCGAAACAACGGCGGCGCCATGGATGAAATACTGAAGAAGACCAGTAATCTGGTAGATCGACATCCAAAGAGCAAATGGGTAGATGATGCTTACATGCTCATGGCTGCTTCTTATTTCCTACGGGGTGATTTCCAGGCTTCGCGGGAATTGTATCAGTATGTATTCTCACGTTTTCAGGATCCGGTAGTAAAGGCGGCCAGCCAAATTGGTGTATTTCGCTGCCTCTACATGATTGGCAAATTGGGTGAAGCAGAAAGTTTAATCAGCCAACTGCGCAACGACAAGAATTTCCCAAAGGAACTTCGTTATGAGCTGGATGAAGCTCAATCTGCGCTGTATATCAGGCAGGAAAAATACGCTGCCGCCGCAGAACCACTTGGTCGATTGGTTCAAACCACCAAAAACAGAACTCAAAAGGCCCGGCTGTATTTTATTCTCGGACAGGTATTGCAAAGAAGTGGCAAATTCAATCAGGCTGCAGCCCATTATGCCCATGTGGTAAAGTTGAATCCGCCCTACGAAATGGCATTCAACGCCAAAATCAATCAGGTATTGGCCTTGAATTCAGGAACTTCCGGCAACCTCAGGCAAGCCAGAAACCTGTTGAAACAACTGCTTAAAGACGATAAGAA
>JBEDND010000060.1:0-3255 GCA_041170785.1 Bacteroidota bacterium
GCAAAAAATGATGGATGGTGCTCCGTGCAGCCTCAAAGTGCTGAAAACAGAACTTACTGCGCTGAATGAGTTGCGCTTTGAGGTGGAAACCAAATTTGAAGATTTATACCAGGGCGACCTCCGTTTGTTGGTGGCACTGAGGGAGCGTACGGTGCGGGGAGGCGGCTTGCCCTTTGATCAGTTCATCGCGCAGGAAATCACCACAAACCCCAATTCGCCTTATTACCAATTTCCCAATCAGACAGGGGGCTTCAAACATCCCGATGTTGCCTGGGTGTTCCTTACACCATATGGCGGCATGAGGAATTATATCCCGGCCGGGGCAAATAGGAGTGGAACACTGTTCACCAAGAGTTTCAGTTTTAATCTGCCTTCAATTACAAGCGTGTTTATTCCGGCCGGAGCACCCTACAGCGATGCCAATGCCAATGCCTTCGGTCGTTATAAGCCTGCCGAAACAGACATTGTGGCGGTATTATGGGATCACAGCAATCCGTTGAAGCCCGAGGTGTTGCAGGCAACCGTACAACCGCTTTGGGATGCAGCCAACGGATGGACGGACAAGCAGGAAGCACCGGACTTTGACATTTGGCCCAACCCGGCTACCGATCTGCTGCATGTGTATTTCCCGGCGGGTATCGCGGCACGCGAATTTTCCTTGCTTGATGTTTCCGGACGTGTGTGTATGCAAGGAACCGCGACGCAACGCGAGCAACTGCTTGATGTATCTGCACTGAAGCCGGGCATTTATTGGCTGCGCGCAGGTTCGGCGGCCCGCAAGCTGGTTGTGGCTCCTTAAATTATCAGGGCAAAAGCGTTTTCATGCTGATGTCCAGACTCTTTACAGAATGAGTCAGGAATCCGAGTGATATAAAATCTACTCCCGTGGGCGCATAGTCTTTGATATTGCTCATGTTGATGCCACCGGAAGCCTCGGTTTCCATCCGACCACCTACAAGCGCTACGCCCATTTTTACTTCATCTGGGTTGAAGTTGTCGAACATGATTCGCTGAACTTGCGGGTAGCGAAGTACTTCACGAACGTCATCCAGGTTTCTTGTTTCCACTTCTATGGCCAGTTTTTTACCGGTTTGTTCAAGATAGTTTATCGTTCGTTCCACCGCAGCTGAAATACCTCCCGCATGGTCTATATGGTTGTCTTTCAGCATGATCATGTCGAACAGTCCGAAGCGGTGGTTAAAGCCTCCACCCAGCGTAACGGCCCACTTTTCCAATGGCCTGAGGCCTGGCGTGGTTTTTCTGGTGTCGAGCAGTTTCACAGGATGAGGCTGTACGGCTTCTACGGCATGCGCGGTAATGCTGGCAATGCCGCTGAGGCGCTGCATGCAGTTCAGAATAAGCCGCTCGGCGCCAAGCAGGGCCTGAACTTTCCCATGCGCGGTGGCCACCCTGCTGCCCGCTGAAACCTTGCTGCCGTCCGGAGTGTGTATGTCAAGTCGTGCTTCGGGATCCAGCGTGTTCAGGATTTGTGCAGCCAGCGATAACCCAGCCACAATACCGTGTTCCTTGTACATGATGTAGGCGGCACCTTGCGCATCCTGAGGAATACAGGCCAGCGCACTGTGGTCTCCGTCGCCTAAATCTTCTGCCAGCGAACGCTGGATGAAGTCGTTGATGTACGACGGACTTAAGGTAAATGGATTCATGGTGGGCTTCAGGGTTCTATTTTGAGCTCCTGAATTTCAAGTCCGGTCTCACCTTTTTTCATAAACAGGCTTACCCGATACACTTGTGCCACACATTCCAACTTCAGAATGGCATAATACGCACCGTTGTCGCTGCTGCCCTGACTGTTGATGGTACAAGCTTTTGCCGGATTGCTTTGGAAGAAACGGGTAAGGATCATGGTGGCCTGCGCCTTACTGTAATACCCATCGCCCTGTGGCGTAGATAGTTGGATGCTGCTGTGCATCTTGCTTCCAATAGAGGCAGCATCACCCTGGGCAAACCATTGACGCAGGTTGTCTATGTCGCCCTGTGGCGTTCCATAGCTCTGGAAGAAGAGCATTCCGGCCCACAATAGACTGTTCAAAAACTGGAACATGATAGTTTACGCATTTATAAACCAATTTTGTGCCAAATATATGTCGGGCCTGAAACCATTTGCACATATCCGAAATATCCTTTTCGATTTGGACGATACCCTCTGGGATTTTGAGCGCAATGCTGAAGAAGCGCTCACGGATTTATTCCACCGCCATCATCTGGAGCGAAAAACGGGTCAGGGACATCAGGTGTTCTTGCAACACTATCAGCGGATTAACCGAGAATATTGGAGCCTGTATGAGCAAGGATTGGTGGACAAACATCGCCTGCGCACCGAACGCTTTACAGAAGCATTCCGTGCGGTTGGCCTGCCTGACGAGGAACATCCGGAACGGGCCTGGGAGGAATATCTGGAGATTTGTCCGCTGAAGACAAACCTGGTTAAGGGCGCTCGTGAGCTGCTGGAACTGTTGCAGGGGCGCTATAGGATGGCCCTGGTGACGAATGGGTTTGAACAGGTGCAGCGCACCAAAATTCAGGTATCTGATTTGGATCGCTATTTCGGTGTCATGATCAGCAGTGAATCCTGTGGACACCCCAAACCCGCGCCACATATCTTTCATGCTGCTATGGAGGCTTTGGGTGCAGATCCTTCGGAAACACTGGTCATTGGCGATAAGCTGGAAACAGATATCCAGGGAGCTTGGGCTGCAGGATTGCCCGCAATATGGTATTGTCCGGGCACGCCCATTGATGCCACTGAGCACATTGCAGCATATCAAGTGCAACATTTGCTGGATATTCCCCCGCTGCTCTTCTGATGATTTGTGGCGCTTGTTCATTTTTTTTCTCGGGTGTAACTTGCAGCCTTCATGAGAAAAGCCATACTATGTTCCGTTTTTGTTGCTGGAAGCGGTTACCTGTGCGCAGCCAATAATCCGTTTAAGACCCGAGAAGCAAGGAACAGCACCTTTTACGTGCCGCATTCTGATGTAACGGATTGCGCCATCCACATTGAGTCGCTCACCACCGATACCCTGTTTCTGGGTTACGAGCGTTTGTCGATGAGCTTGCCCACCGGTTGGGTTGCCAATCTTTGCGACAATGCGAATTGCTACGGTGATGTACGCGAAGCCGGAAATATGGCTCCATTCAAAGCGCCGGAAGAAGCGTTTATTAAAATTACCGTGGCGCCTCAGGGCTTGGCTGGTACCGCTGTGATTCAATACGCTGTTTGGAACTTGAAAG
>JBEDND010000061.1:0-5140 GCA_041170785.1 Bacteroidota bacterium
GATTGACTGTTGTTATCCTCTTTGTATTCTTTTATTTCTTCCAAGGCGGCCAAATAGCGTTCGGCTTTCTTACTGTCGATGCTGTTCTGTGCATATTCAAACAAAGACCTGACCACAAGTAATTCCGTTTCTTCTTTTTGTTCCAGGTCTGGGTAATCGCGAAGTACATTTTTCAAGGCTACGGCCGCTGCTTTGTAGTCGCTTGTTTTATAGTACAGGTAAGCGTTTTCATAGGCCTTTACCCTTAGTGTTTCGCGCAATTTGTCGATGTGGCCATTGCAAACGTCCACGTATGAACTCGTGGGGTTTAAGTTGATGAAGAGCTGTAGTTCCTCGATGGTTTTCTGGGTCTCTGACTGGTCCAGATAAGAAGGATTGGCGTCAAGAACTTTGCAATACACGGCCATGTATGCGCATTCTGTTTGATGTTCACTGTTGAAGAAATTTTCCGTGAAGCTTTGAAAATGATAGGAAGCTGTTTGGTAGTCCTTCATGCCAAAAAAACAATAAGCGTAATAGTAATAAACCACTTCTGAACTGTCTTGACCGCGGTAATAGGGCAGGAGGCTTTCAAAAAGTGGTTGTGCCCTCAAATAATCTTTCTTCTGATAGTAATCGTAGGCAGCCTTAAAGCGCGCACTGCGGTCCGGATTCTTCAATGCTTTCCCGTATTGGCTGCAAGAGGCCAGTACCATAAAGAACAATACAACGCGCGTGTACTTCATTTTGAACCCACAAAGATAAGGCTTCCTATGCATATCGCATGGACGCCGGTATGTTGGTTTTTTGTTACACCTGATCCAATAATTTCAGGGCATGAACGGGCGGTATTGCGATTGGTCATGCAGCTGCGTGAACATGAAACAGATAAATTGTAAATTTGTGGCAAAAACCGCCTCAATTCATGAAGGACATATTCGATAAAATCACCGCCAGCATGGGTCCTTTGGGCCGTTATGCAGACGAATCCAAAGGCTACTACATGTTTCCAAAGCTCGAAGGCCCTATTGGGAACCGCATGGTTTTCAATGGCCGTGAGCGTTTGATCTGGAGTCTGAATAATTACCTTGGATTGGCAAACCACCCGGAAGTGATGGCCGCCGACGCCGACGCTGCCGCGCGCTTTGGCATGGCATATCCGATGGGTGCCCGAATGATGAGTGGAAACAGCGTGTACCACGAACAACTGGAACGCGACCTTGCGGATTTTATCGGAACAGAAGATACCATTCTCCTGAACTTTGGTTATCAGGGCGTGCTTTCGGCCATAGATGCTTTGGTTGATCGCCATGACATCATCGTTTACGATGCAGAGTCACACGCATGCATCATCGACGGAGTTCGTCTGCACATGGGTAAGCGTTTTGTTTATACCCACAACAATATAGACAACCTTGAAGTTCAGCTTCAACGCGCCACCAAACTGGCTGAACAAACAGGAGGTGGCATCATGGTGATCACCGAAGGTGTTTTTGGAATGTCCGGAAGTCAGGGCAAACTGAAAGAAATTGTAGCCCTGAAGAGCAAATTCAATTTCCGCCTGTTTGTTGATGATGCGCACGGTTTTGGCACGATGGGTGCCACCGGGGCCGGTACCGGTGAAGAACAAGGCTGCATGGATGGCATTGATGTATATTTCTCAACATTTGCGAAATCAATGGCGGGAATCGGAGCTTTTATCGGTGCGAAGAAGGAAGTAGTGAAGTACCTCCGTTACAACATGCGCTCACAAATCTTCGCCAAATCGCTTCCCATGCCCATGACCATTGGTGCCATCAAGCGTTTGGAATTGTTGCGCACCAGACCTGAGTTGAAGAATAATCTTTGGAATATTGTTCACTCATTGCAGAATGGGCTGCGTGCTGCCGGTTTTAATATTGGTGTAACCACCACACCTGTTACCCCGGTATTGCTGAACGGAACTATTCCTGAGGCAACGCAGCTTACCCGCGAGTTGCGCGAAGACTTTGATATTTTCTGCTCCATCGTTGTTTATCCTGTAGTGCCCAAAGGCATCATCATGTTGCGCCTTATTCCAACAGCGGTGCATACACAGGCAGATGTGGACCATACCATTAAGGCCTTCACTGTGATTAAGGATAAATTGGCCAGCGGTGCATACCCACGCGACGAATTTGCAGCAATGAACGCTTGAGGCCTTTTGGCAGCGACCGTTTTAAGCCCCTTGATTTTTTAGGGCGATTCCTTCACTACAGTCGCGCAGAAAAGCGCGGCATTACCATCGTTTTGTTGTTCATCCTGGCGCTTTGGTTTTTGCCTGAAGCTTACCTCAGTTTATTCCCCGAAAAGGCCTTTCAGCTGACCATTCAGCCATTGGAAGATGCAGAAATAGTTGGTGGAGGGCATACTCCGTACGCCGAAGTATTTTCCGGGCCTGCTGTTGTTCATGAATTCGATCCAAACCGCATAGGGGCGGAAAAACTTATCAGCTTCGGTATGCCTCCATCCATTGCCCGTCGGATGCAACATTACCGTGAAAAGGGAGGTCGTTTTCGGAAGCCGGAAGATTTACTGAGGATTTGGGGCATGGATACCGCGCTTTTTGAATCTTTGAAACCCTTTATTCGGATTCCAGAACAGTCAAGCAAAACCTTCCATTCCAGGCCAAGCCAAACAACACTGCATCAAACAGAAAAAACAACTGAAGTGGTGCGGCTATTGGATGTCAATACCGCCGACAGCATGGCGCTCGTGGCCTTGCCGGGCATCGGAGCAAAACTGGCAGCGCGAATTTTAGCGTATAGAGAACGACTGGGTGGTTTCGCCCATTGGGATCAATTATCTGAAGTGTACGGACTGCCCAAAGAAACGATCTTGCGCTTGCGTGCCGAAGGCAGACTGGGCCTGAAGAGCGGTGTGTACCGCAAAGTGTTGGTAAACACCTTCAGGGCCGCGGACTTAAGACATCCGTACATTACCAAAACTCAGGCATTGGCCCTGGAAGCCTACAGGCAGCAACATGGCCCATTCACTGACTCATCTGACATGCGCAGGGTTTTGTCGTTTTCCACCGCGAACATGAACCGCTTGCTTCCTTATCTGGATTTCAGGCGACATTGAATATCCTTGATTTGTGGTAATTTCGCAGCGCCTTAATAAATATGCCTTCATTCCAGGAATCTGAAAGTGTTGCCATGGTCCGTTCCATGGTTCGTGATTTTGCTGAAAAGAATATCAAGCCGCACGTAATGGAATGGGATGAATCTCAAGAGTTCCCCATCGACTTATTTAAAGAACTGGGGAACATGGGATTAATGGGCGTTCTTGTTCCGGAAAACTACGGTGGTTCAGGGTTTGGGTACCATGAATATGTGGCTGCCATTGAAGAGCTGGCATCGGTTTGCGGATCCATTGGCCTGTCAATGGCCGCGCACAATTCTCTGTGTACTGGACACATCCTGCAGTTTGGCAATGAAGCTCAAAAATCAAAGTATCTGCCCTTATTGGCTTCTTGCGAATGGCTTGGCGCCTGGGGCCTTACAGAACCCAATACCGGAAGTGACGCGGGAAGAATGATGACAACCGCAGTCAAAGATGGGGAACATTGGATCATCAATGGCGCAAAATGCTGGATCACACATGGCAAAAGTGCACAGGTAGCTGTGGTAATCGTGCGTACCGGCGAGTTACTTGATTCCCGAGGGATGACCGCCTTCATCATTGAAAAAGGAACACCCGGTTTCACCCATGGACGGAAGGAGAATAAGTTGGGCATGAGGGCTTCAGAAACAACAGAACTGCTGTTTGATCAGTGTCGCGTGCACGAAAGTCAGGTGCTTGGTCAGGTAGGGGAAGGTTTTATTCAAGCCATGAAAATCCTCGATGGCGGTCGCATTTCTATTGCCGCACTGTCTTTGGGTATTGCCAAAGGTGCTTACCGGGCTGCTTTGCAGTATGCCAAGGAGCGCGAACAGTTTGGGCAACCCATTGCTTCTTTCCAGGCCATTGGATTCAAACTCGCCGACATGGCAACACAGATTGAAGCCGCCGAATTGCTCACTCATCAGGCCGCAAACCTGAAAAACCTAGGAAAGAGTGTCAACAAAGAATCCGCCTTTGCCAAGTACTATGCTTCAGAAGTTGCTGTACGTGTTGCAACGGAAGCCGTACAAATTTTTGGTGGCTATGGCTACACGAAGGATTTTCCGGTGGAGAAGTTTTACCGTGACAGCAAGCTGTGTACCATCGGTGAAGGTACCAGTGAAATACAAAAATTGGTGATCTCAAGAAGCATCTTGCGCGATTAAAGGTAACTTTTTATATTTGCAGACATTTTTCGCATGATCGTTATCAACGTAAAAGAGAACGAGTCGCTGGATAAAGCACTCAAAAAGTTCAAGAAGAAATTCGAGAAGACAGGTGTCGTTAAAGAATTACGCGCCCGCCAAGCCTTCGAAAAGCCCTGTGTTCGTCGCCGCATGCAGATGATTCGCGCTGCATACCGCGAAAAAATGCAACAAGTTCAGGAAGGATAAGCCATAGCTTAGCTTATATTTGATTCCAGGCCATGAACCTGGAATTTTTTTTTGTTGACGACTTTCTGTTGTTTCAGAAATCTGTCCGAAGGCTTTCGGAACAAACCATTCGCGCCTACAGAAGTGACCTGCACTCACTGGTAAATCATCTTCAGGAGCTTGAAGTGCATCATCCTCGTTCCATAGATGCCGCACACCTGCGTTCTTGGATGTCGCAACTCATGGAACGGGGAAATACGCCGCGCAGCATTCACCGCAAACTGGCATCGGTGCGTGGCTGGCTCGATTTCTTGATTTATGAGCGCAAAGAAATTGACCGCAACCCATCTGATCAGCTGCTTGCACCCAAACGCAGCAAACCGCTGGTGGAAGTGAACGACGCCCAATCCCTGAAAAAGTTATTGACGCATTTTGATGAGGCGATACCGGATGAGCAGTTTCGCATCCTGCCGGTTGTTACTTTATACCTTACCGGAATGAGGGTTTCAGAATTGGTTGCCCTGCGCATCGTTGATTGGGATCGGAGCGCGGGATGCATCAGTGTATCGGGTAAAGGAGGGAAACAGCGATTGGTACCGGTGCATCCTTGGTTGGCAAGGCATTGGCAGCGCCTTTTATTCCTGGAAGAACGCGACAAACACGCT
>JBEDND010000062.1:0-5997 GCA_041170785.1 Bacteroidota bacterium
ATTGAAACACCAATCGGGCGGGTAAACGCAGAAACAATCCCATCAAGCCTGAACCGGCGAGCCAATTCAGATAATTCCTCCAATAATTCCTGGAAGGCGCGAATGAAAGCAGCACCAGCCCTTTGAGTTGAGGCATGGTTTTGGCCTGTTCGCAGGCAATCATCCCACCCAAGGAAAAACCACCCAGAAACTCAATATGCGGCGGAATATTCGTGGAAAGCCGTGCACACCAGGAATGAAAAGATTCTTCTGCTTGGGGAGGTTCAGGAACAAGCCAATAAACTTCATGACCCGGCAAATTTTGCCAGGGTTCAGGCACCTGTTTCATGCCCAATCCGGCCCAAATGGCCAGAACAGCCATCAGGCCTGTCCGGTTTGACCACCAAAATTCAAGGGCAGATGAAAACCCGATCCTTGTTCCTGAATGTCAATTTCCCCAAACGTTTCTTCAAATTTGGCCAGATTATCACCCAAAGCAAGCAACAAGCGCTTGACGTGCAGCGGCGACATGATGATTCGGCTCTTCACCCTTGCTTTAGGAACACCGGGCATCAATCTTACAAAATCAATGACAAATTCAGCATTGCTGTGCGTGATGATGGCCAGATTGGAATAATTGCCTTCAGCCATTTCTTCAGACAATTCAATTTCCATTTGCTGACCATGTTCTTCGTTCTGATTCATAGATGCAAAATAAAGACAAGAGGGTGAGGATTTTTGCCCGATTTTTGCGCATTATTCGCTGCTTTGAAAAAGCTGAACCTGTTAATCATTCGCGCTTTTACCGGTCCTTTTCTGGCAACTTTTGCCATCAGCCTGTTTCTGTTTCTCATTCATTTCCTATGGAAATACATCGATGATTTGGTAGGCAAAGGCATAGATACCTTTACCCTGCTGAAGCTGATATTCTATTCCATGGCCGACCTGGTGCCTTTGGCACTTCCGCTTTCTGTGATGATTTCCAGCCTGATGACTTATGGAAACCTGGCCGAGAGTTATGAATTGGTGGCCATCCGCAGCGCCGGTGCTTCACTACGCCGTGTGTTGTGGCCCGCCTTCCTGGTGATGGTATTGTTTGCCGGCATTACCTTTTATTTCACCAATATTGTGATTCCCCGAGCCAATCTGGAAGGGAAAAGCCTGTTGTACGACTTAAGGCAGAAGAAACCGGCCTTCAACATCACCGAAGGTGTGTTCTACAACCAAATTGAAGGCTACAGCCTGAAGGTTGGAAAGAAAGAGAAGGACGATGAAACCGTTCGAGACATCATGGTTTATGAGTACCGCCAGGGAAATAGCCAATTGAATATTGTAAAGGCGGAGAAAGGAATCATGAAACTGTCGCCGGATCGTCGTTTCCTGTATTTCACCCTGTTCAATGGGGTTCGTTATGAAGAAATGACGGACATGAGGGATTATTACCGATCCTATCCCCACAACATCACCCGATTTGCCAAACAGCAGCTCACCTTCGACCTGAGCAGCCTCGATATGAAAATCACCGATAAGGAAGCCTTTCGCGGCGATTACCGAATGATGAACATCTCAGAACTGCAGATCGAGATTGATTCACTGGAGAAACAGAAAAAAATGAAGCTGCAGCGCAGCATGGATTTCTTCATGACTCCCTATTTCCATTTCCTGCCGGACAGTATAAAAAGTAAGCCCGGACACATCTCTAAAGAGCAAATCATTCAGAACTATCCCGAAACCAAACATGCCGACATTTACCGCATTGCCCTTAGTACCGCCCGGGGAATTAAGAGCATTGCCGACAACAACAAGGCAGAATTTGACCTGCTCCAAGCAGAGTCTGTAAAATATCAGGCTGAATGGCATAAGAAATTCACACTGTCTGCCGTCATCATCCTATTGTTCTTCATCGCAGCACCGTTGGGAACCATCATCCGTAAAGGCGGCATCGGACTTCCGCTGGTGATTGCCGTCATCATGTTCATCATTTATTACGCCATCAACATCATTGGTGAGAAGATTGGCAAAGAAGGCATTGTTCCTTTGTGGGCCGGGATGTGGCTCAGTTCATTTGTGCTGCTTCCTGTAGGTATTTATATCACCCTGAAAGCCAGTGCCGACAGCGCTACGTTGAGTCTGGAAGCCTACCAGCGCTTTTTCAAACGGCTGTTTCCATTAGATCGCGTGCGACAAATGGTCATGAATAAAACGGGTAACAACAATCAGGAGCAACAGCCATGATGAACATTCTGGTGGTAGGCAGCAGGATTCCCTATCCATTGCACGACGGCGGCGCCATTGCCACCTTCAACCAATTAAAAAGCTACGCAGCACTGGGCCATCAGGTTACTTTGTGCAGCCTGAACACCAGAAAACACTACGTAGCCCAGGATACCATGGACACAGTTTTCCCTTTCCTCCGAAACGTGCAGGCTGTGGAAGCGAATACCGACATCCGCATAATCCCCGCTTTGCGCAGCCTGTTGGAAGGATCATCATACAACATGGTGCGTTTTGATGTTCCCGAAATGCACGAAAAACTCCGCGAATTGTGCGCGGCTGAAACATTTGACCTCATTCAACTGGAAGGGCTGTTTACCACACCGTATATATCCAGCATCCGGGCCAGTACACAGGCCCCAATTTTATTGCGCCAGCACAATGTTGAGTTCCGCATCTGGGAAAAGCTGGCAGCAAATTCTGGCATCGGATTGAAGCGCTGGTATTTAAACTTGCTGGCACGACGCCTTAAAAAATACGAACTGAGTCAACTGTCCAAGGTTGACCTGGTGGCGGCCATTACCGAAGAGGATGCGCAGGACATGCAGCGGTACTGCCCTGAAGCCCTTATGATTACCGCGCCGGCGGGCATTGAGCTACCCAACGACATTACCGAAGGTGATCCCTTGCATAGCTACCATTTAGGCAGCATGGAATGGATGCCGAATAAAGAAGGTGTTCAGTGGTTGCTGTCAGAGGTTTGGCCAAAGGTGAAGGCCGTTGAACCACGCGCCATGTTGCACCTTGCCGGCAAAGGACTCAGCAAGGATTTTTTTCAGGAACTTCCCGAAGGCGTGATTAACCATGGTGAAGTGCCTGATGCTGCCAGCTGGTATGCACCTTTTGGAATCTCCGTGGTTCCCCTGCATGCTGCAGGCGGCATCCGAATGAAAACACTAGAGGCCATGGCTGCAGGAAAGAACGTGGTAAGTACCACTGCTGGAGCTCGTGGTTTGCCTGTGCAACATCTTCGGGAACTACTCATCGCAGACAGCGCCGATGCTTTTGCAGATGCGCTGTTGTCTTTGATTCAAGATGAAGCCCTGCGAACCAAATTGCAACAAGAAGGCCGGGCCAGAGCAGCACAATACGAGCGCCTGACTTTGTCGCAACAACTGCTGGAACAAGTGAAGCGCATGAACGCATAAACATCTGTGAAGCTATTAATTCAATACCTCAAACCTCATCAAAAGCACATGGCTTTGGCCTTGCTGCTGGCCACCATCAGTCAGACATTTTCTATGCTTGACCCTTGGGTTGGCAGAAACATCCTTGACCAATACCTGATTCCGAAAAACACCTACAGCTCTGATCAGTTCTTATGGGGTGTTACGACCTGGCTGGGCATTGGTGTGGGTGCGGCTATGGTAAGCAGGATTGCGAAAAACCTACAGGACTATTTTGTGAATGTGGTGATGCAGAAAGCCGGAGCCCGGATTTTCATGGATGGCATTGAACATACATTGGATTTACCTTACGAAGATTATGAAGACCGGCGCAGCGGTGAAACCCTGAACATCCTGCAAAAAGTGCGCAGCGACAGTGAACGACTGATCAGTTTGGCCATTAACCTCATTTACAGCAGCCTTGTTGGAATGATGTTCGTATTTATTGCTTCTCTGTCTGTGCATTGGTTGATTGCTCCTGCTTTTCTGGTAGCCATGATGGTGGTTGGCATAAGCAGTTCTATGCTGAGTAAGAGAATTAAACTGATTCAGGGAAAAATCATGCGTGAAACTTCAGCGCTGGCCGGAACCACTACAGAAAGCCTGCGCAACATAGAACTGGTAAAGAGTCTGGGCCTGGTAAAACAGGAAATCAGACGCATCAGCACGAACACGTTAAAAATCCTCGGACTGGAATTGGAGAAAGTAAAACGGATTCGCACACTCGGGTTTATTCAAGGAACTACGGTAAACCTGATGCGTAATTGCTTGCTGCTGTTTCTCAGCTGGATGGTATTTACAAACCGCATCAGCGCCGGTATGTATCTGCAATTTTTGTTCTATACCTTCTTCATCTTCAATCCGCTACAGGAATTGGGCACCTTTATTCAGGCCTGGAGGGAAGCACAGGTTTCTCTGGGGCGATTTTCAGACCTCATGACCGCGTCCACAGAGCCAAAACCGGAAAATCCTGTTGCCATTGGGGCCATACGCAGCTTGCGTTTTCAAGATGTAAGCTATAAGCACAGAAACAGTTCCAGACCCGCACTGCAACATATAGATCTTGAAATCCATCAGGGGGAAACGGTAGCCTTCGTTGGGCCGTCGGGCAGCGGCAAAAGCACATTGGTCAAACTGATGATTGGATTGTACAAACCCATATCCGGAAACTTATTTCTAAACGACGTTGAAGCAACAAAAACAGACCGAATGGAATTGCGTGCACAGTTGGGTTTGGTAACACAGGAAGCTCAGTTATTCAGCGGTACCATCCGCGATAATCTGCTTTTCGTACAACCTCAGGCCAGTGAATCCGAATTGATGGAAGCCCTGCACCTTGCGGCTGCTGATGGGCTACTTGCGCGCGCTGCAAATGGTCTGGATGCCACAATTGGAGAAGGTGGGATGAAGGTGTCCGGAGGTGAAAAACAACGCATTTCCATTGCCAGGGCACTGCTGCGAAAACCGTCATTGATGGTTTTTGATGAGGCTACTTCAGCCCTTGATTCCCTTACGGAGAAAGAAATCACCAATACGGTCAAAGCCATTTCTCAGAAGCGCGACCGCATCCATGTGCTGATTGCACATCGGTTGAGCACCATCATGCATGCCGACCGTATTTATGTACTTGAACAAGGCAACATCATTGAAACGGGCACACACGAACAACTTTGCGCGGCCGGTGGACTGTACTATGCCATGTGGCGGCAGCAAATCGGGGAAGGCGAAGATGCGGAATCAGGCCATGAGGCTTGATTCAATTTCCAGGATGATGGCGTCGCATGCCTCATGATTTTCTTTGAGGATGCCTTGTGCCTCCGCAACCAAGCGGCTGGCAAGCGATCGGTCCTTCAATTCTTTGGCATTAATCAATACATTAAGCCAGGCGCCGCGCACTGCGGTTTTGATGCACAACGCAGCTACGGCAGCATCTGATTTGGAATTCGGATTGCCCTCAACAGCCATGGCCCGGATTAAGGGAATACAGGAGAAAGCCGTTTTCATCACTTCCAACGGAACTCCTGCAGCGTAAGCATTTGCCTGCTCAATGGCCGCAGCCCGCGCCATCTTTTCCTCATCAGATTCCTTTGGCAGTTTGAACGCATTCATCACCGCTTCGAACGAACGCGTATCCTCGTCAACCAAAAACAACAGTTGCTTCTTCAGAGACTGTCCCTGTTCAGCCCAATCGCTGAAACCAGAGGCGCGGTCTTCCCAACCTTTCTTTACTGCGGAAAGATTCGCCACCATAGCACCAAGTGAAGCACCCAAAGCTCCGGCAAGAGCGCTCACGCTGCCACCACCGGGAGCCGGCGCATCGCTTGCCGTAAGATCACAGAAATCTGAAACCGACATGCGTACCAATTTTTCTGAAGCGGCATCCTTCAAAACATATTCAATGATTCGTTCTTCCGGTTTAAAAGGGCCTAATTCATCGAGGCCAAGGGAACGCACTGCCGTATGAATCAGGGTTGCATCAGAAACACCTGTGCTCAGGCCTTGTTTTTTTAGAAAATACCTGCCTGCCTCAAGCATGGGCTCCAAAGGAACCAACCCTACAAGCTCGCTGCCCGTTACA
>JBEDND010000063.1:0-11062 GCA_041170785.1 Bacteroidota bacterium
CCCCGCATGATGGGTTCATGCCAGTAAATGGCGTTGTCCTCATCGCTGTGCGCCATGGGGAAAATGCCCTTGGTATAGGCATACAGCACCATATTGGGATCCAGAATATCCACGGATTTTCGGAAGGTCCGCGAAAATATGTGCAGAAGGCTGTTTTTTTGCGGCTTCATGAGCAAAGCCAAGCTGCAGAAATTCGCTGAATTTGATGCCTTCCCGAATACCTTCGACGCTCAATGCACGTTGAAGGGACAGTGGAGCAGCCATTTTCAAAACCAACATCCGCTGGTATTGGAACTGGCTTGCGGCAAGGCAGATTACTGCATCGGTTTGGCGCGGCTGCATCCGGATAAGAACTACATAGGGGTGGATGTAAAAGGCGCCCGACTGTGGCGCGGTGCCAAAACCGCCCTCGAGGAGCAACTGATTCACTGTGCCTTCTTGCGTATTCAGATTGATCACCTTGAAGATTATTTCGCTCCGGGGGAAGTGTATGAAATCTGGATCACCTTCGCTGATCCGCAGCCGGGTAAGCCGCGCAAGCGACTCACGCATCCCATCTTCCTGGAACGCTACCGCAAGGTGCTGAAGCCGGGCGGCCTCATCCATCTGAAAACCGATAGCGAACTGCTGTTTGAATCAACCCTGGAGTTTTTGGAGGAACTGAAGATACAGCCGGAACGGATTGTGCGCGATGTGTATGCCCAAGGTACTCCGGAGCCGGAACTGGCCATCCAAACCTATTACGAGCGCATGTGGCTGGCTGAAGGCCGAACCATCCGCTACCTGAACTTCAGACTTCCCTAAATGGTTCCAACACGTCCATCCAGGAATCCCAGAGGCTGAAGTCGGCCATGCCGGGCGCCTCTTCACCCATACCGTCAATACTCACCGCATAAGGCCGCGAGACTTCAAGCCATTCCATTTGACTTGGGTCGGCCTGGGTGATGTTTACCATCCACATCGTTTCCGCAGGGTATTCGTTTTTGTATTGAAGGTATTCCGCCACGCTTGATGCATGAAGGATGCTGTGGGGAGAAGTCGCTTGGATGCCGGGTTTAAACGGAAGTATCCAGGGGAGGTGCAGTTCCTGTTCGGGAGTGCATTCCACGGCTTCCATACCCAAAACGCTGATGCTGTCCAGGATGTTGTCGCGGGTCGTCCCTTCAGGAAATTCTCCCGTACATAAAGGGCCGTTGATCCAGGCGATGATGCCTTGAATCTGAGCAGCGGCCAGCGCTTCAGGGTGTGCGGCATCCATGCGGAAGCCGGTGAAATCAGCCAGAACGGCGGCAGCATATCGCGCTTCTGATAAGGAGCGGATGCTGTTGAACTTTAGCTTTAGGGTCATCTTACTGCTCAGCGCAGCAAAGTTACCGTTCCGGGGAATTTGTACACCTTTCCATCCGCGCTGCTCACTTCAATCACATAAGCATACACATCCTGCTGCACGGAGACGCCCTTGTAGGTGCCATCCCAGCCGGCTGTGGCATTGGTGGTTTCGTACAACTTTTCGCCCCAGCGGTTGAAGATGGTCATACGGAAGCTTGCAAAGTTCTGCACCAGCGGGATGAAGGTATTGTTGCCATTCGGTCCGGCCTGGTCGGGCGTGAATGCGTTCGGGATGAATACGATGATATCCGGTCCAACCTTCACCGGGCGCATCATGGTATCTGCACATCCTTTGTCGGAAACCACGATCAGGGTTACGTTGTAGATGGCCGTATCTTTTCCATACGCATAATTGGGGTCGCGTTTGGTGCTGGAATCTTTTCCGGTTCCGGCGCCAAAGTTCCAGTAATGCTTCAGGATGCTGTTGCCGGCGATGCTGCTTTTGGTGAAGAATTGGAATTTAGGCAGCGCAATGGTGGTGTAATAGCTTGGATCGGAGGTAAAATCAGCTGTGGGAACCGGCCATACATCTACATAAGCAGGCTTCGACACGGTAGTGCTGCACGGACCTGCGGTATTTACCATGATCAGCCGGACATCATACTTGCCCCAGTTTGGATATTGAATTCCCTGCGGGTTGGCGTCCGCAGCGTTGCCTCCATTGCCGAAATCCCAGCTGTAGCTGAGCTGAGCAGCGGGAATATTGTTGCTCAAGGTGCTGCTGAAGTTTACGGTATGAGGTTCACAAGCTTCCAGTAGGTCGCCGCTGAAGTCGAATTGGGGATAGGCATGGATGAACAGCTGTATGCTGTCGGCCACAGCAGGGCAAACATTCCCTGCCGGAGCCACATTGCGCACCTGCAGCCATACGCTGCCACTGGCTTTATCATTGGTGCCGGGTGTGTAGCTGCTGCTGGTATCCTGCGCGCTGAAGCTGCCATCGCCACGGCTTGTCCATTGCACGCCGGGAGACCATTGCAGCCTGCTGTTCAGGTTTAGTGTCTGGTCGTCGCATATTTTGGAAGGATCCGGGGTGAGGATGTTGAGGGAAGGTTGGCTCTGCACGAGGATGTCGAAGCTGTCCTTCATCTTACAGCCAAAGGGATCGATATAGGTATAAACCAGGGAATAAGGACCTTCCACCGTGGCTATTTGATCGCTGCCCGGGGTGAATACGCTATTGCCGCTGCCGCTCAGTCGCTTACCGCTCCAGCTTCCGCTGCCGCCCACAGGACTTACAAATGTGGGAGCTAGGTTGATGGCAGGATCCGTGCTGCACACCTTCATATCGGCGGGCATGGTCACCTTGGGCAGAGGCTTCACCACCAGCACCCCGCTGTCGGCGGTGAAACAGCCGGAGGCATCATGCACATAGCGGAATTCCCAGTCGCCATCACCATTGGCCGGAATGAACAGGTGGTTTTTCAAAACCGCGCCAATCAGCTTGGGATCTGAGCGATCGCCATCTTTGCTCACCGCATTCCAGCGGCCATCCGGCGGATTGGACATGCCATTCAGGGTCACGTAGTCGTTCAGGTCGATGGTGTCATCGTCAAAACAAAAGGTTGGGAAGGGTTGAACCTTCACCTTTGGTTCTGGAATCACCTTCACGGCAGATGTATCGCGGGTGAAGCATCCGCTGATGGGATCCTGGATGAAGAAGGCCATCTCGTAATCGCCCGAGTAATAGTCTTCTGTAGGATCGCCAAAGCAGAATTCCCAGTTTGCAGGCAGACCGGAACCTTGGTTCTTGTCTTTAATCAGGCTGCCGGTAGGGACTCCTGAAGGAGCTTTCAGCACCGTCCAGTTGTACATGGCACCTGTTTTAACCCGTGGCAGGATGATGGATGAATCCATCAGCGCACAGCCTATATCCTGACACCAGATGCGGTCTCTGAGTTGAACAATGGGATTTCCCTGGATGACTACCGTGAAGCTGTCTTTGTTGTAGCAGCCTGTTTTAGGATCGGTATATTCACAAATGATGACATCCGATTTATTGGTGCCGCCCTGCAAGCTTGAATTGCTGATTTTGCTGGTGCGGTAGAAATAGCTGTTGCCAACCTGTTCTATCATGCCAGGCGTGGTGCGGCAAGAGTATATTACGGCATTGCCGAATTTGGTGAACAAACCCGATTCCAGGCCAAGGTTCAGATCACCGTAATCGTAACAGCGTTTGGGTACGGTGGTTTTCAGGTCGGGCAGCGGTTTCACCTTCAGACAAATGGTGTCGCGGTCTTCGCAGGTATGGCCAACTTCGGTGATGTTCAGATAAACTTCATAGCACTGATCCACTTTTGGTGAAACCTTATAGGTGGCTTTAGTGCCCATGGCCTGGCTGTTCGCCAGATTGGTCCAAAGGAAGTTGGGGGTCAGCCATCCGGGTTTAGCTGTGGCTGTGATGGCCACAGAATCGCGCAGGCAGAAACTGAAGTCTTTGCCGGCATCGGCAATCACGGTGTCATTCACAAAAAGATCTGCGGTGTCGCGACCAATACAGTTCCATACGGTTTCCTGGACTTCTACCCAATATTTATCCTTCTTGTGTACGGTGATGATTTGCGTGGTATCGTTGGTGGGAAACCAGCGATAGCGCATGGTATCGGCATGTCCGGCGTCGAAGGTGGTGCGTTCATAGGTGCAGATGCGCTGATCCGGGCCAAGGCCCACGATGGGCAGCACCTTCATCAGGATGTGCACTGTATCTGTGGCAATGCAACCGTTGTTGTCGATGAGGCGCAGGGCAATAGAAGTATCTTGGGTAACAACAGCATCGTAAAATGTATTTGTGTCTGCCGCGTCATGGTCATGAGGACGGGCCCAACGGTAGTTATAAGGACTTACGCCATTTACAATGATCGGGCTGAGTCTGTATGAGCTTCCGTAGCAAATAAACGTATCCTTGCCAAGGTCGATGGCCAATACGGGTGGGATGATGACCGTATCTGAATAAAATGTCGCGCAGTTGGTCAGCGCGCTGTTGATCATGTGGCTGATGATGTATTTACCACCCTTCTTAAACTGGAAGGTATCGGTTTGTTTGTTGTTGCTCAGGTAAATCGGGTTTTTACCGGTGCTGTCCAAAATTTGCCAGCGATACACAGGCTTTCCTTTGAAGTTGAGCGCAGGCGTGCTGTGCATGCGCAGTCTTCCGCAGATGAGTTTGGTATAAGTGCGGGTAGCCACGCTGCGCGGCTTCACTTTCACACGGAAGGAGCGGATGGCTGTACCCGGGGTAGGGCAATTGTCGTCACGGGCAATGGCCGTGAAAGAATACAAAAGGTCGCTGGCCTGACCATCTTTGGGCGTCCAGCAGAATTTACCCTTTTTTTCGCGGGCTTTGGGATCCACAATGGTGAACGTGGCACCGGGAATGCCTCGGTTCCAGGTGAGTGTAACCGTATCTGGTTTAGACTGATGCGGGGTAAATTGAACATCTTTGGTGACGACTTCGAAACACAATTGTTCACCCTCACAGACCTCATAGCTGTAGGGACCTGCAATTTCCGGCGGGTTGTTCGGCCCGCAGTTGGTCGCTATGAACTGCATGTCCCTTCGCGTGATGCCAATGATTTGCATCTTCCCGTTCTTATCTCGTCGCCATTCTTTGATTTCCATCACAATGATGCCGGTCCAGGGGCAATTGCCTCCCGGGGTGAAAATCAAATCACCGGTAATGGAATCGCAATACATGCCTATGGGCGGTTTGGCGTTCGGGTTGGTGGAAGATTTACCAGTTGGGCCTTTGTACACCGGAACAGGATCGGCAGGCGTTAAAGGCGAGTTGTATGAAGCGAGGTTTCCCTGTGAACGGTAAGAGCCGGCAAGCGAGAACGATAATGAATCGCGGTCGGTGCTGTCCAGTGCGCCGTTGTTAAACTGATAAGGCTGGTTGCAGCAAATGATGGCTACCGGGTCGTTGGTAAGCACTGGCGAATTGTTGCAAGGGGCGCGGCAGGCGTTGATGTCGCACCAGGTATAAAATGTATTTCCGGATTGTCCTGTGGTGATGCCCACACTGCGCACGTACAGCAGCATGGAAATGGTGAATTCGCAACAGCCTGCTTTCATGGCTGCGCGCAGGTCTAAAGTGCCTTTGAAGGTATGTTTTTCAATGCCGTACGGGTAAGAACTTCCGCATGGCTGCGCGCAGCGGCTGCGCTCCTTTGAACAGGTTTTGGTGATGTCCACGATGCTGGTGCGCGTCATGGCCAGGGTAAATGAGGTATTGCAGCTGGTGCCTTTACCGGTAACCGTAACCGCTGTTGGCGCTGTAAGGTTGCTGTTGCAGTTTTCGCTGGTGCCGCACTTCGGACTTTGCCCCAGTACATAACAGCCATTGCAGTCGCGGTAAAAGTTGTAAATCACCTCAAAGACGCTGTCGCGAATGCAGCGATAAGTGATGTCCGAACCCACAATGTGGTCGGCGCGAAGGGTTCCGACAGCAGATGCTGCCAATAGTAAAAAAGCGGTTATTCTGGCCTTCATGACTTCCTGTTCAGGATTTAGACATTGATGATATGTGAAACGTTGCCCGGGGCACGGGATGTTCAAAAATAATCAAATTCGGCGAGCATATACTTCTACACGTCAAAAGCCTGCTTCATCCAAAACAATGAGCGATTGGTCGGGGCCGCATGCAGTCCTTGCCAGAGGCTCTTTCAGTACCATGATGCCGCTCCTGCCTTTTTACCGTAAAATTGCAACTCCTTTCGATGGACAAAGAGCTACTTAGCAAAGCTTTTCGCCTGATGTGTGAAGCCAGAGCCATGGCGCGCATCTATGACGAAAACCGACAGATCACCAAATATGTGCACAGCACGAGTAAGGGCCATGAAGCCATTCAGCTTGCCCTTGCCTTCCAGCTGAAACCCGAAGATTATATTTACCCGTACTATCGCGATGAGTCCATCTTGCTGGGCATCGGCATGCAGCCGTATGAACTGATGCTGCAGCTGTTGGCCAAGGCCGATGATCCGTTTAGCGGAGGCAGAAGCTATTACAGCCATCCTTCCCTGAACCGTCCTGATATGCCGAAGATTCCGCATCAGAGCAGTGCCACCGGGATGCAGGCAATTCCTGCAACGGGCTGTGCCCACGGAATCAGCTACAAAGAACACCAGGGGCTGCTCCCCGAGGGTCAGCTGCCTGTAGTGGTTTGTTCCCTTGGCGACGGTTCTGTTACTGAAGGTGAAGTTGCTGAGGCCTTGCAGATGGCGGTGCTGCGCAAGCTGCCCATCCTTTTTCTGGTACAGGACAACGACTGGGGCATCAGCGCCAGCGGCGATGAAATGCGCGCTATGGATGCCTTCGACTACGCGCTGGGTTTCAAAGGAATCCGCAGGATGCGCACCACCGGCTACGACTTTGCCAAAAGCTGGGAAGATGTACAAACGGCCCTGAATTATGTGCGCAGCGAACGTGCCCCCATGTTGCTTCATGCCAAAGTTCCGCTTTTGGGCCACCATACCAGCGGCGTGCGCAGTGAGTGGTATCGCGACGACCTGAAACAACATGAAGCGCTCGATCCATTTCCGCGTATGCGCGATTTGTTGCTTCAACATGGGTTCTCCGGGGAAGAACTTGATGCTGTTCAACAGCAGGCCGACACCTTCATTGCTGATGCGTTTCAAAAGGCTGTTGAAGCTCCCGATCCCGCTCCTGAAACAGCCACCCTGCATGAGTTTGCACCAACACCAGTAATTGAAGAGCGCGGCGTGCGTGAACCTGAAGGTCGTGAGCCCATCATCATGGTTGATGCAGCGCTGTTTGCAATGGATGAAATCCTGAATAAACATCCTGAAGCCCTGCTCTACGGACAGGATGTGGGCAAGCGACTAGGCGGCGTGTTCCGCGAAGCTGCTACGCTTGCCAAGAAATACGGCGATGAACGTGTGTTCAATACACCAATCCAGGAAGCCTACATTGTAGGTTCTACCCAAGGCATGAGTGCCGTTGGACTAAAGCCCATCGTGGAAATTCAGTTTGCCGATTATATCTGGCCCGGTGTGAATCAGCTGGTGACAGAATTGAGCAAAAGCTGTTACCTCAGCATGGGTAAATATCCCGTGGGTGCTTTGATACGCATTCCTACCGGAGCTTACGGCGGCGGCGGTCCTTACCACAGTGGAACCGTGGAGAGCAGCATCCTGCCCATCAAAGGCATCAAGGTGGTGTATCCGAGTAATGCTGCGGATATGAAAGGGCTGATGAAGGCCGCGTTTTACGATCCGAATCCTGTGGTGATGTTTGAACACAAGGGTCTGTACTGGAGCAAAGTGCCCGGTACTGAATCGGCGCGCTGTCCGGAGCCCGACGCGGATTATATCATCCCCTTGGGCAAGGCCCGGGTGGTGCTGGAAGCGGATGCACAGCAACGGAATGCAGGGCGCAGTCTGGCCATCATCACCTACGGAATGGGCGTGTACTGGGCGCTTGCCGCAGCAAAGCAGTTCCCGGGCAGCCTGGAAATCTTGGATTTGCGCACCCTGAACCCATGCGATGATGAAGCCATCTACGCATGTGTGAAGCGCCACGGTAAGGCCATGGTGCTTACTGAAGAAACCCTTCACAACTCCTTTGCGGAAGCCATCGCCGGCAGGATTAGCCGGGAGTGCTTCCAGTGGCTCGATGCCCCCGTGCAAACCATTGGTGCTTTGGATGTTCCGGCCATTCCCCTGAATATGGGTTTGGAGAAGGTTATCCTGCCTGGTGCCGACAGCGTGGGCCGCGCCGTGAAGGAACTGCTGGATTATTGAGGAAAACTTGCAGCAGCTGCGCGCGATAAAAGCCGTGGCAAGACGACAGCATTGGACAGGTATCGTTGAGGATTGGATTCATGCCCCTGAAGAAATTCAATTCTGACTTGTACCGATTCGGAGTTTAAAACTTACGGTTAAAGATGCGTGTGCTGATTTGTACTTCGGCATGCTGATACATCGTTATGCTCATTATGCCATTGGTGCCAGGTGTTTATGCTCCGGCCAACTTTCCTGACCAGCGTTGCTGGCCACTGCGCAATTCCCAGAATAGGATGCCGCTGCCGTTGGGTGCTGTAAATGTTGTTGTTGCTGGTCCTTGGTACACGCAACGTCCATCTGCTTGGTACAGTTTGATGTTGGCGCTGGCGGGCAGACTGCGGCTGTAGATGTAGTCACCGCTTCTCCAGATTTGTGGCGTTTGGATATTGGCAATGCCTGTATTCATCGGCTTGGCCTGTTTCCGTAAATCGTAACGGGCGTAAACGGGGTAGTGGTCGCTGGTGTTGTTTCCGTAGCCGCTGATGTAATTCTGCAGGTAAAAAACCTTTGCAGAACCTGGTACGTAACATGGTTTCAAACGCCGGTTTACCAGATGATGATCGATCATGTTGCTGTAGGAAACCGTGCTTCGCTGTCCGCTGAGTGTCAATTCCCTGCTGGGCCATAGGTAGCGGGCAGTGTCGGCAAGCAGTCGGCTGAAGGGTGTGGCGAGGTTGTTGTAAATGCTCAGATCCAGATCGTCGTTCCAATCGCCGAGCAGCATCACCTTATGGCCTGCGTGTTCGGTGTCGAGCAGGCCTTTTAAGGCTTCGGAAGCGCGTTTGCGCAGGTCGTAGGCTTCGGCTTTTTCGCTGCTGCTGCCGGTGTTGGCTTTCATGTGCAATACCACCACCCACAAGGTGTCCGGTTGGTCACCCTTGATGGAGAGCATTACTTCCAAGGGCAATCTTCCACCGGCAAATTCTCGCTCATACACGGGAAGTAGGTTGCGCACCCGCAATACCTGAAACATGCTTTTGCGGTACAGGAGCGCGGTTTTCTGCACCTGTGCATAATTGGTGATTACGCCTCCATAGTCGGGCAAATTGTTCAGCAATGCCTTCCAGGCATTGGAATCGGCTATTTCGCACAGGGCCCACAAATCCATGCCTGCGCTTTGCAATACCTTGGTAACATTTTGTTGCTGCAGTGCTTCGTTGGCCGGTCCGTAGCCGGGATTTCCATACCACTCGATGTTCCAACAGGCTGCCTCCAGCAGGGTATCACTGCCCAGATTGGGTATGTTTTGGCTGAAGCTGTTCAGCGGTCGGAAAATCAAGAGTAACGCAATCAGGGGGAAGCGCATCTTGCAAAAATCGTTTAAAATACGGTTTTCAAAGGCTTACTTTGTATTTGAAATGAAACGGCTGCTTCTTTTGCTGCTTTCAGGCTTACTGCTTGGCTCAGCCTCAGCTCAGATTACCAAGCTGACCATCTGTAAAGGGATGTCGATCAACTATTTCAGCATCATCACTACAGGAAATGCGGTTGCCTGGACCTGGACGTTCCCGGGTGGTACGCCGGGTACTTCTACCCAACAAAACCCCACAAACATTACTTATCCGAATGCCGGCCTTTACCGCACCGTGGTGGTTACGAAGTTTGATACCGGTAAAGACACTACGCAGTACATTGATGTGGACGTGATCGATGGCGACATCAAGAGTATCCCAATTGGCCGCGACACTACTGTTTGCGGCAACGTGAATCTACTGCTCGATGCAGGAAATCCCGGTGCTACGTATATCTGGAATCCCGGCGGTAATGGGAACCGCACGCGGCTGATTACCAGTCCCGGCAGGATTGGGGTGAGTGTGGTTACTTATGCCGGTCAGTTTCAGTGCGATAGTCAGTATAGGGAAATCTTTATCAAACAATCGGTACCGCCGGTGGTAGATTTGGGCGCAGATCGTTTTGTGTGCAACAGCAATCCCATCACGCTGGATGCAGGACCGGATGGTGTTACTTATGCCTGGTTTCCCGGTGGGGAAACTTCCAGAACGATTCAGGTGGCTTCAAGTGGTATTTTTAGTGTTACGGTGACCAATTCGGATGGCTGTAAGACTTTTGATCAGGTGGAAGTTAAAGACAGCTGTCCGATGTATGTATGGATGCCGGATGCGTTTACACCAAATACAGACAATCTGAATGATGTATTTATTTGGAAAGGGAACATGAAGTTCCGCTCTTATGAGTTCGCGATTTACAATCGCTGGGGCATGAAGTTGTTTGAAACTAAGGATCCTGCGGTAGGTTGGGATGGGAATGTTTCCGGAAAACGTGCTCAGGATGGGGTTTATGTTTACAGGCTCACCGGTGTGGATACCAATGGCAAGCGACATTCCTGGAAGGGAACGTTTACCTTGCTGTATTGAAAATTTGCCGGCTATGGCTTTATCCCACGGTTTAAACCGTGGGATAAATGGCATTCAAATACGCTGCGTATTCATCTTCAAACGACTGTTTTCGGTGGTGCGACTTTTGGTTTTTAATGTGTTTGAATACACGCTCTAAACGCGAATCAGAAACAGAAAAGGCTGCATAGCCGGGTTGCCATGCGAACTTTTCAGGAATGATGTCGTGTTGGTTGATGAAATGGGCGCTGCTGCCCTTGATTTGTTTGATTACGTCTGCCATGGTTTTTTGGGCATGCAGCAAGAACAGACAATGGATGTGGTCTGGCATCCCATTGATGATGCGCACGGGACAGCCAATAGCGTCGAATTCTGCGGCCATGAATTGATGGATGCGGAATTCGGTGTGTTCATGAATTAAGGGCGCCCGGTCTTTGGTTGCCCAAACGGCATGCACCCAGATTTTTACAAAAGAATGAGACATAAAAGAACATATTAGAAAATTGAATTACCTCAGAC